>NZ_JACNMK010000001.1:1660000-1707918 GCF_020622175.1 Sphingopyxis sp. P8
CTGTGCGCTTGCGGGCTATGGCGTGTGGACGCTTGTCTACGCGCCGATCGCGCTCTTCTGGACACGCGCACTAGGCCTCACCATCGCCGCACGCCTGCTCGTCTGGCCGAGTTTCGATTTTCGCGGTTGCGGGCAGATTGTCGGATTCGGTTCGGCGGTTTTGTTCAGCCAGTTCTTCTGGCTGGTGCAAAGCCAGTCCGACATTTTCATCGCGGGCAGCCGATTCGAACCGCATGCGCTCGGCCTCTATGCCGAGGCGCTGTTCCTCGCGCAGATTTTCATGGCGAAGTTCGTACCCCCGCTCAACGAGGTCGCCTTTCCCGCCTATTCGCGAATCAAGCACGACCTCGCCGCAGTCCAATGGAGCTTTCTCAAGACGGTGCGGCTGCTGACACTCGTCGCCGCGCCCTTCTATTGCGGGCTCGCGGTGGTCGCCGCGCCGATGGTCGAAACGCTGTTCGGCACCAAATGGCTGGGCATGGCACCCTATATCCAGCTTCTGTCGCTCGCGCTGCTCGTGATGACGGTGCAGATCCTCTTCGCGCCGGTGAACAATGCGCTCGGCAAGCCGTCGCTGTCGATGTTCGCGTCGCTGGGCGGTGCGTTCATATTTCCGACCGCCTTCCTGATCGGCGCGAACTGGGGGCTGGAGGGAATCGCGTGGGCGTGGCTTGTCGCCGCGCCATTGCTGCTCATCGTCACCGCGCGGCTTTCGGCGCCGCTCATCGGCGTGTCGCTGCTCGATATCGGGCGCGCGATGCTGCCGGGACTGGCCCCCGCCCTTGTTATGGCGATAGGCGTGGGGGTGGCCGAACAGTCGCTCGGGGCACTTGGCTGGGCGGCGCCGATTCGGCTCGCGCTGCTCGTTGCGATGGGCGTCGCGCTTTACGCGGCGTTGCTCTGGCTGCTCGAGCGCGAAGCGATTGCCGAAGTGTCGCGCCTCGTGATTCGCCGCCGACCGCCGGTTCAGGACGCGATATAGTCGCGCATCGCCGCAGCTTCGGCCTCGATCTTGTCGATCCGATATTTAACAAGGTCGCCGATCGAGACGAAGCCGACGAGCTTGCCGTCGTCGACCACCGGCAGGTGACGAATCCGCCGCTGCGTCATTTGCGACAGCGCGGCCATCACCGCCATCGACGAATCGCACGTCACCGGCGTTTTGGTCATGACATCGTCGAGGCTGCGGTCGAGCGCGCCCGGACCATAGGAAGACATCAGGCGGACCAGGTCGCGCTCCGAAAAAATGCCGACGATCGAATCACCTTCGAGAACGGGAACGGCACCGATGCGATGCTGCGCGAGCAGATCGACCACCGCACGTACCGTGTCGTCCTTGCGCGCCGAAATGATTGCGCCGGTCCGCCCGTGAAGAATCGCTCCGATCGTCATCGCTTACCGCTCCCCAAATTCTGCCTGTTGTCGCGTAAGACTATCATGATTCGCGCGCGGTGCGAAACAATCGACGCTGCCGCTTTCGTGCTTGGCGTGCCCGGAAGCATGGTTCATGGAAGCGCGCATGGTCAAACGCTCCCCCCTCGACGACAGCAATACGTCAAAGGTCGCCTGGGCACGCTATCGCCGCCTGATGCGCGGCATGGCGCTCGTGTCTTTTCTCGCCGTCGTTTGCGCGCTCGGCTGGCTTCGCCTGACGATGGGCGACGCGCTGACGATCCACATGATTATTGCGACGGCGGCGGGGGTCGGCTTGTCGGTCTTGCTCGGCGCCGCGCTGATGGGGCTCGTCTTTTTGTCGAGCGGCAGCGGTCACGACGAATCGATCGAAGACCCCTTCGAAGACGACCCGGATATGAATCATGACCGATAATGTGCAAAATCTCCCCTCGCGCCCCGATCCGATATTGCGCGTCGTGCCGGCCCCTGCGGACATCAACAGCAATGGCCATATCTTCGGCGGCTGGGTGCTCAGCCAGATGGACATCGCGGGCGGCATCGTCGCCGCGCGCGTGGCACAGGGGGCGACCGCCACCGTAGCAATCGAGGCAATGGAGTTCATCGCGCCGATCCTGCTGCGCGATATCATTTCGGTCTATGCCCATGTGGAGCGGCGCGGACGCACTTCGATGGGCATTCGCATCGAAGTGATCGCAACGCGCGACCGCGGCGAGACCGAGGTCAAGGTCACCGAAGGCCTGTTCACCTTCGTCGCGCTCGACGAGAATCACCGTCCGCGCGCGCTGCCGCCTGCCTGATCGAGCAACCTATCCCCCGCTCGCGCGGACCCGATAGTCGAAGCGGCGCGTCGCATTGGCCGGGACACGCACTGTCCAGGTCGGCAGGCCATCCTTGCGCGGCAACTTGCGGAGGCGCGAATCGAGTTGTCCATCCTCATGATAGTCGAATCCGAGTTCAAAGGTGACGGCATAGGGATTCGCGTTCGACACGGTCGCCCGGTAGCTGTGCCGATCCTTGCCTGGCGTAGCGTAATTTTCGATCGCCACGCGCACCTGGCCGCTTTCCCCGATGACAATGTCGACGCGTTCGCCGATCGCATGGTCGCGAATCGCGCCTTCGCCAGCCAGCAATTCCATCCCGTGCGATTGTTCGAACACCGCGACCTGTCCGCTCGGCAACGGAATGCCGAGTTTCTGGCTCTTCTTATTCTCCATCCGCAACAGGATTTCGGCCGCCTCGTCGTCGAATTCATCGTCAACATCAACGCGCAGACGATAGATAGTCGCGAACGGCACATCGTCCTTGATCAGCAAAGCCACCTGCTTTTGCCCATTGGCCGCAACGGTGACGGGAATCGGCACGCGGTAGAGTTTCAGATCGCCCAGATCTTCCTGCTCGGCGACAACCGCCACCGGAGACGACGCCTTCGCCTGGCGAAGACGCATGCCGGTGACGACGATATTCTCGGCCCCTTCATCGGCGTAGCCGACCATGGCAGGCGCGGGTGGCGGAGGGGAGAGGAGCGGTTGGCCGTAGCGCCCGCTGCCGGTGGGAAAACAGGTCAGATTGAGCCGCGGGGTCAGCGGCGATTCGACGAGCTCGTCGAAATCCCGTTCGACATTCAGCGTGCCTGCCAATGCCGACAGGCTGGCGTCGGCAAAACTCTCGCCATTGCTGTTCGCGACGGTCAACCATGCAAAAAGGTCGAGCGTCTTGCCGCCCGGCGCCACGCGCGCGACATAATTGCTCGCCCAGTCGAACCCCGTCGACAAATAGGTCAATGTCGCGGTCACGCGCTGCGCCGCCGGGCTGCGCGTCGTCACCGAGAGCGTCGGTTTGGCGGTCAGCCCTTTCGGTACGCCATCATAGACGAGCGATTCGGGAATCCCGGTGCAACGCAGCGCCTCGAAGCCCGCCGACGTCTGCAGCACGACCGCGCCCGCCGGCCCCGAGCGGATGATCGCTTCTTCTTCGGTAACGTCGCCGGTCGCGCGCTTCGTCCGCCGCAGATGGACGCGATTGCCGAGCGTGCCGTCGAGCAGGCTCGCGGGAGACAACAGCGCCGCATCGCGATTCTTCTGCACGACGCCGCCGGGCAGGCCGGTGACGATCGCCGACACGGCAACCATCCCCTCAGCCACCCCTTCGAACCGCACGACCGATTCGCCGGCCGGAAGGTCGAGCGTGCGCGTCTCCGAAATCAGGGCAAAGCCGTTCAGCCAGTCGCGGTCGATTTCGCCGCCCTCGTCGCGGTCGGGGTCCCGAAACACGCTGACCGAGACGGAGTCGGGTGCAGTCGATGTGACAACCGGTGCGGCCATTGCCGACGCCGGGGCAACGAGCAGCAACAGAGGCGCGGCCCAACGCATCGCCCGCCGGATCAATAGCGCGTTTCGAAGGTCGCGGTGATCGTCGTCTCGCCGTTGGCCGGCACGGTGACGCGCCAGCGCGTACCATCGGAGTCGAGCCGTTCGCTCTTCTGGCTCTCCGACAGGATGCGCGTTTCGCTCCAATACCAGTCGAGTCCGCGCTGGACGAGGTCGAGCGTGATCGGCTGCGACCGGGCGTTGGTGACCAGATAGGACATCGCGCTGCGCCAGATGGTCGGCGTGCGGCGCTCGCGCGATACGACCGTCGCCTTGACCTTCACGTCAAAGGCATCGCCGGTCTTTAGTCCCAATTCGCTGCCCATCGGCGTGTGGCCGATCCTGCTCTCGCCGATGAATTGGGGATCGCCGCGCAGATCGCGCTGATAAAAACGCACCGTACCCGCCGGCAGTGCGTCGCCAAGACCGCCCTCGCGGCTTGAGCTGAACTTGATGACGCTCGCCGCGCTCGCGGGCTCGGTCATATTGTTGAACCCGTCCACGGTGAATTCGTAGATTTTCCGGGCTGGAACCCGCGCGACGTCGAGGAAGCTGACCTGTTTCGTCTGGGCATTGGCAATCGTCGTGCGCTCGGGCAGCGGGTAAAGATAATAGTCGCCGAGTTGTTCGCGCGGGGCCGTTTCCGTGCCCGCGCTCCGCAGAGTGCCCGGAGCGGTCGGCACGGGACGATAGCGACCCGACCGAACATTATTGGCAACGCCCCCCGACGGCGTTCCCGCGACGAGCAGCGTTTTCGCATTTTCGAAGGTCGTTCCGGTCGTATTGGTCAGCGTGACCCAGCCCTGGACGTCGACCGTTCCCGCCTTTTCGTCATAGAGCGAAACATAGTCGGCCGCCCAGCCCAGCCCGCCGGTCAGGTAAGACAATGTTGCCGGCCGCATCGACGCGCTATTGCTGTCGACGGTGATCGAAAGCGTGGGCTTGGCCCGCAGATTCGGCGGGATCGAATCGAAAATCACGCGCACGGGCAAGCCGTCGTCGCGCAATATCTCGATCCGCGTGCCGATCTGGAGCACCACGCCGCCGTTGACGGCGAGCACCTTCGCGCGCTCGCGCGTTTCGGCACCGGTGGCGGGATTGATTCGAAGGAGCGTGACCGTCTCTCCCACCGCCTTTTGCATCAAGGCATTGGGGGACAGCAGGTCATAGTCGAAATTCTGCTCGACGATCGCCGTATCGGCGGCGCCAAAAGACACGGTCTGCGGCCTGATCTGCGCCGATACGTCCGGAAATTCCTGCCGCGATCGCCCGGCGGGGAACCGGATCTGCCGGACATCCTGCACCAGCGATTGCCCGCCATTATAGATAGTGACGGCGAGTTCGCCCTGCGCATTGCCCTGCGACGCGGTTTGCGCCGCTGCCGGACTTGCAATCAGACCCGCCGCAACAGCGGCCAATATCGGCGCACGCATCCCGTCCCTCCCCGCGAAACCTGTCCGCGGCGAGGCTAGGTCATGCCCGATTCAAAAACCAGCGCGAAAACGCGATGTTACTCGGCGGCTTCGACCCCGGGGCCGCGCGGCGCGAGCGTGCGGCGCGAACGGCGCGCCTTGGGCGCGGCTGCGGGAGCCTCGTCCGTCTCGCTATCCGCGGCTTCGTCGTTGGTGCGGTCGGTGCGGCCGATCGCGGGCGGCAGGACGGCGGTGTCGATACCGGCATCGCCATCGTCCTTTTCGGCCGCGCGGGCGCGTCGGGGTCCGCGGCGCGGAGCGCGCGGTGCCGGAGCCTGTTCCTCGTCGGAAGCGGCTTCCTCGCTATCGTCGTCGGATTTCGCCTCGGCGCGATCCGAATCGCGATTGCGGCGGCCGCGGTCGCCGCGACCCTGCTGCTGGCGGTTGCCGCGGCTATCGTCGTCGTCGCGGTCGCGCCGGTCGCGATTGCCGCGCGCATCGCCGTCATTGTCTTCGCTGCCGCTATCGGTGTCGAGATCGCTGTCGTCGTGGCCGTCGAAGTCCTCGACCCCGCGAATCTCGCGCTGGCGGTCGTGGCTGCGATCCTGACCGCTCTGCGCGGCCTTTTCTTCCTGCCGTGCGCGGAAATCGCTGACGACGCGGAAATAATGGTCGGCGAACTGGAGATAATATTCGGTCTGCACCCGGTCGCCGGCAAGCTGCGCATCGCGCGCCATGTTGCGATATTTCTCGATCATCTGCGCTGCGTTGCCGCGCGCGCGGCTGTCGATGCGGTTGGCCTGGTCGACGCCACCGCGTCCGCCTGACTGCGACCGATTGTTGTTGCTGTTGTTGCGACCGCGACGGCGACCGCTCTGCCGGTTGTTCATGTTCAACTGAGACATCCTGTCGAAAAGCTTTAAGCTATGCCAACCCCTTTGGCCGAACGCGCCACCGTGCGCGTCGCACCCGCGCCTCACGCGCGGCCTTGCCCTCTACCGCCCGTTCAGGCGCAACGGCCTGCACAAGCATCGTAAATGGGAAGCAGACCCGCCGGACCAGTATCGGTGCGTGCACCGCCAAAGGGACCCTGATCAGGCCTGTACCCCTGCCCTAACGCGCTTTTGCGACGAAACCAAGCGATTTTTGGCGGGCCGCCGTCAAGCGATTGTCAAAATGAGGGCGCGGTCGCGACCGCCAAGGTCTTTGCGGCAAGCGACGGCGAAGCCGGCATCTTCGGCCAGCCTCCGTACCGAGATATGTTGCGTGGCCCCGATTTCAAGCACGGCCGCGCCGCCCGTCGCGAGCAAGCGCGGCAGGTCGGGGACGACGCGGCGATAATCGTCGAGTCCGTCGGTGCCCGCAAACAGCGCCGAAACGGGCTCGTGCGCACGCACGTCGGGCATCAGCGGTTCCGCCTCGCCGATATAGGGCGGGTTGCAGAGGATAAGGTCGAATCTTTCGTCGATCCCGGCCGCCCAATCGCCCTGCCGCAGCTCGGCGCGCTCATCAAAGCCCAGTGCCTCGGCGTTGCCCCGCGCATAGGCGAGCGCTTGGGCGCTGGCATCGACGCCCACGCCGCTCGCCTCTGGCCATTCGGCAAGCGCGGCAAGCAGCAGCGTGCCCGGCCCGGTACCAAGATCGAGCACCCGCTTCGGCGTCTGTTGCCCGAAATGATCGACTGCAGCCTCGATCAGCGTTTCGCTGTCGGGTCGCGGGATCAGCGCGCCGGGCCCGACGCCAAGCCGGATCGTCCAGAAATCGCGATAGCCGACGATATAGGCGACGGGCTCGTGCGCCATCCGCCGCGCGACGAACGCGTCGAAAGCGGCGGGCACGGCGAAACGCGACGGATCGAGCAGCAAGCGGTCGCGCTCGACCCCCAGCGCATGCGCCATCAACAGCTCGGCATCGAGCCGCGGCGTTTCGGAGACCGCTGAAAGCCGCTGCGCCGCGGCGCGAATGCTATCGCCCACTTCGCTCACACTCAATCACCCACGCTTCATTCCGTTCGTGTCGAGCGAAGTCGAGACACCCTGTGGCATATGGTCGTCCCGAGGGGCATCTCGACTTCGCTCGATGCGAACGGAATTGAAGGGCTCAGTCACCCAATCCCGCCAGCCGCTGCGCCTGGTCTTCGGCGATCAGCGCGTCGATCAGTTCGTCCATCGCCCCCTCCAATATCTCAGGCAGGCGGTGGAGCGTCAGGTTGATGCGGTGATCGGTCACGCGCCCCTGCGGGAAATTATAGGTGCGGATGCGTTCGGACCGGTCGCCCGATCCGACCATCGCCTTGCGCGCCGACGCCTCGGCATCGTGGCGCTTCGTGCGTTCGAGGTCGAAGAGGCGCGAGCGCAGCACCTGCATCGCCTTTGCGCGGTTCTTGTGCTGGCTGCGCTCGTCCTGCTGGATGACGACAAGCCCCGTCGGGATATGGGTGATGCGGATCGCGCTGTCGGTCGTGTTGACATGCTGCCCGCCCGCGCCGCTCGCGCGATAGATGTCGATCTTGAGGTCATTGTCGTTGATCGCGACGTCGACCTCTTCGGCCTCGGGCAGCACCGCGACGGTCGCGGCGCTCGTGTGGATGCGCCCGCCGCTTTCGGTGACGGGGACGCGCTGCACCCGATGCACGCCGCTCTCGAACTTCAGCCTGGCAAAGACGCCCTGCCCCTTCACCGACGCGACGACTTCCTTGTAGCCGCCCACCTCGGCCTCGTTGGCGGAGATGATTTCGACCTTCCACCCCTGTGTGTCGGCAAAGCGGCTGTACATGCGCAGCAGGTCGCCCGCGAACAGCGCCGCCTCGTCGCCGCCGGTGCCCGCGCGGATTTCGAGCATCGCAGCGCGCTCGTCGGCGACATCCTTGGGGAGCAGCTTGACCGCCAGATCATGTTCGGCGGCGGGAAGCGCATCCTCGATCGCGGCGATTTCCTCGGCGGCCATCGCCTTCATCTCGGGATCGGCGAGCATTTCGTTGAGTGCGACGAGTTCCTCGCGCAACCGCACCACTTCGCGGGCAGCGGTGGCGACGGGTTCGAGCTCGGCAAATTCCTTCGAGGCCGCGACAAAGTCGGCCGGCGCCATATCCCCCGTCGCCATGCGCGCCTGCAACGCGGCATGGCGTTCGATGATGGCGTCGATCTGTTTTTCGGAGACGTGGGTCATCTAGTCCAGAACAGTGCAAACTCGTCATGCTGAACTTGTTTCAGCATCCATGGCGCCGCATAGAGGCCTAGATGCGGTCGCGGCAACCCTGCACCTATATTCTTGCCAGCCAGAAGCGAGGCACGCTTTATATCGGCGTCACATCGGACCTGGTCGTGCGCGTTTGGCAGCATCGGTCGGGAACGGTCCCCGGCTTTACCAGTCGATATCGGGTCTTTCGTCTCGTTCATGCCGAGTTTTTCGATGACATGACCGGCGCCATAGCCCGAGAGAAACAGTTGAAGCGGTGGCACCGCCGATGGAAGATAAACCTGATTGAATCCGGAAACCCCAATTGGGAAGATCTTGCCGTAAAGTGGGGGATTGCCGAGCCTATTAGTACAAGGTCATGCTGAACTTGTTTCAGCATCCATGGCCCAATCGCACGGCCTCAGGCCATGGACCCTGAAACAAGTTCAGGGTGACGAGAAATGAGAAGCTGGTCGATTCTTTCTACAAGCTCGTTCGGCCCCCGAATGCCTCGTCCGGGGCGGTCTTCACTTTCGCGATAAACCAGGCTTAGAATCGATTTAGCGTTCATCTTCGCGGCTTTGTCGAATCGCTTTCTCGGCGAGCCGGTCGCTACAATGTCGGCAGAAATCCCTTCGCCGCGGAGCGTGGCGAGGACTGATTGGGCAAATGTGAACGCCCGATCGTCTTCCAAGGCAATCACAACGTCGAGAGAATAATCGCCTACACCGTCCACCAACATCGCCAGCCGCTCGATCCCCGCGGCCCAGCCGACCGCCGGGGTCGGCGGCCCGCCGAGATTTTCGATCAGCCCGTCATAGCGTCCGCCGCCGAGCACCGTGCCCTGCGCGCCCAATCGGTCGGTGACGAACTCGAACGCGGTGTGGCGATAATAGTCGAGCCCGCGCACCAGCCGTGCATTGCGCTCCCACGCGACCCCTGCGGCGTCGAGCCCCGCGGTCACCGCGCCAAAGAAGTCCTGCGCCTCGCTCGTCAGGAACGCGTCGATGTCGGGCGCGCTGTCGGCGATGGGGCGGTCGCGCGGGTCCTTGCTGTCGAGGATGCGCAGCGGATTCTTGTCGAGCCGCGCGAGGCTGTCCTCCGACAAATCGCCGCGATGGCCCATGAAATGCTCGACCAGCGCGGCGCGCCACGCGTCGCGGCTCGCCGCATCGCCCAGCGTGTTGAGCGTCAGGATCACGCCCTCGGCGATGCCCAATTCCTTCAGCAGCTGGTCGGCAAAGACAAGCAACTCGGCATCGGCGAGCGGGCTGTCGCTCCCCAGCACCTCGGCGTCGAGCTGGTGGAACTGGCGATAGCGCCCCTTCTGCGGGCGCTCGTAGCGGAACAGCGGCCCGTGCGTCGCCACTTTCAGCGGCGCGAACTGCTGCCAGCCGTTGGTGATATAGGCGCGCGCGATCCCGGCGGTGAACTCGGGCCGCAAGGTGATCGAATCGCCGCCGCGATCGTCGAACGAATACATTTCCTTCGACACCACATCGGTCGTCTCGCCCAGGCTCCGCGCGAACACCGCGGTCGGCTCGATCACCGGCACCTCGACGCGCTTGAAGCCATAAAGCCGGCGCACCCGCTCGAACGTCTCGACAACATGCGCAAAGCGGTCGGCGAAATCGCCGAGCATGTCCTGTGTGCCGCGCACCGGCTGCGGCGTGGGGATTTTCGCGGGCTTGTCCTTGCTCATGGCCGCGGCGTCTAATCGCTTTTGGGCGAAAGGCAAAGCGCCGTCGCACGCCTGCGCTGGACGCCGCGCGCTTTTCGCGGCAGGAACGCTCGCCATGAAAAAAGCACATATCGTCGCGGCCGCGATCGCCGCGGTCCTTTTCGTTCCCGCTACCGCACAGACCGGCAACAGCCGGCCGCAGCCGGTCGTCCAGCCGCACGTCATCCCGTTGCCGGCCGACAAGCCTTATCCTGGCACGATACAGCTTCGCGTCGACGCGACCGACGTCGCGCGTGGCATTTATCGCGTGCGCCAAACGATTCCGGTGGCAAAGCCAGGCAAGCTGACGTTGCTGTATCCCGAATGGCTCCCCGGCAAGCACGCCCCGCGCGGCGCGATTGCAGAGGTAGCGGGCTTCCGCGCGACCGCGGGCGGAAAGCCGCTCGCATGGACGCGCCAGCCGACCGACGTCTATGCGTTCGACATCGACGTGCCCGCAGGCGTCAAGAGCATCGACATCGCCTTCGAATTCCTGTCGCCGACGCGCAGCAGCGAGGGGCGAATCGTCGTCACCCCGGCGATGATGAACCTGCAGTGGGAACAGGTGAGCTTCTATCCTGCCGGCTATTTCACCCGGCAGATCCCGGTGCAGCTCGACGTGACGCTCCCCAACGGCTGGACCGGCGTCGCTGCGCTCGACGGCCTCAAGGTCGCGGGCAACCGCTACAGCTATGCGCCGACCAATTACGAGGCTCTCGTCGACAGCCCGATGTTCGCCGGCAAGCATTTCCGCAAATGGGACCTCGGCCACAATGTCACGCTCAACGTCGTCGCCGACGAGGCCAAATATCTGGAGGCGAGCCCCGACCATATCGCGCGCCACGCCGCGCTCGTGTCCGAAGCGGTCGCGCTGTTCGGCACGCGGCCTTTCGATCGCTATGAATTCCTCCTCGCGCTGACCGACGAACTCGGCGGGATCGGGCTCGAACATCATCGCAGCAGCGAAAACAGCCGCGACCCCGACTATTTCACCAAATGGGACGAGAATGAAACCGCGCGCGGGCTTCTCCCGCACGAACTCGTCCACAGCTGGAACGGCAAATATCGCCGCCCAGAAAAGCTCTGGACCCCCGACTATCGCACGCCGATGCAGGACAATCTGCTCTGGGTTTATGAAGGGCAGACAAGTTTCTGGGACCTCGTCCTGGCCGGCCGCTCGGGGATGCAGTCAAAGGAGGTCATTCTCGGCGAATGGGCAGCCAACGCCGCTTTCTACAGCGTCCAGCCCGGCCGCGCATGGCGCTCGGTCGAGGACACGACGCACGATCCGATCATTGCAGCGCGCAAACCGCGCGCCTTCCCCAGCGCCACACGGACCGAGGATTATTACAACGAGGGGTCGCTGATGTGGCTCGAAGCGGACATGCTGATCCGCACCGCGACGCGCGACCGCAAGAGCCTCGACGATTTCGCGCGCATCTTCTTCGGCGGGCGCGACGGCGACTGGGGGCAGAAGGGCTATGATTTCGACGAAGTCGTCGCAACGCTGACCGCCGTCCATCCCCATGACTGGGCGACCTTCCTGCGCGAGCGTATGCAGGTTGCCGGGCAACCTGCGCCGACCGGCGGCATCGAACGCGCGGGTTATCGTCTCGTCTGGCGCGACAAGCCGAACGCCTATGATCGCGAACGCATGTCGAAATCGAAAAATGCCGACCTCGTTCACTCGCTCGGCCTCACGATCGACAGAAATGGCGTCGCGGGCAGCATCTTGTGGGACGGCCCCGCCTTTCGCGCCGACATCGTCAACGGCACCAAGATCATAGCGGTCGACGGGATGAGCTATAGCCGCGAGCGGATCGAGGCGGCGATTCGCGCGGCCGCCGACGGCAAGACCCCGGTGCGGCTGATCGTCGAGCGCGACGGACGCTACCGCACGATCGAGATCGCCTATCATGGCGGGCTGCGCTGGCCGCACCTCGAAAAAATCGGCGACGGCCCCGACTGGATCGACCGACTGCTCGCGCCCAAACGCGCACTCTAAATCCCCTCCCGCAAGCGGGAGGGGGCACGCTAGGCCTCGACTTTACGCGCCGTCCGGCGCTAAAGGCGCGCGCAATAATCAGAACCAAAGGATTCTCCCATGCGCATCGACCTGATCCCGGCGGGCGACAGCCCGCCCGACAGCCTCAACGTCCTCATCGAGGTTCCCATCGGCGGCGAGCCGGTGAAATATGAGTTCGACAAGGCGTCGGGGGCATTGTTCGTCGACCGCTTCCTCCACACGCCGATGCGCTATCCCGCCAATTACGGCTTTGTCCCGCACACGCTGGGCGAGGACGGCGATCCGCTCGACGCGCTCGTCGTAGCGCGCTCGCCCGTCGTCGCGGGCGCGGTGGTCAAGTGCCGCCCGATCGGCGTGCTCAAGATGGAGGACGACGGCGGCGGCGACGAAAAGCTGCTTTGCGTCCCCGTCAATTCGACCTTTCCCTATTACAAGGATGTCGCGAGCTACACCGACATGCCGCCGATCGTGCTCCAGCAGATCGAGCATTTCTTTGGCCACTACAAGGATCTCGAACCCGGCAAGTGGGTCAAGCTTCAGGGCTGGGGCGACGTCGATGAGGCGAAGCGCATCATCCTCGAATGCATCGAGCGCGCCAAGGCCAAGGGTTTCTGACCGGCCGCGCGGCCGTCAGTCCGCCTTTTTCGATGCCCGCTTCGGCTGCGCCGGGGCGGGCATTTCCTTGGGCAGCGTCCGCACATGCAGGTCACGCTGCGGATAGGGTATCTCGACCCCCGCCTCCTTGAACTTGTCCCAGATGCGCAGATAGACGTCGCCCTGGATGTTACCGAGCCCGCCTTCGGGGTCCGAAATCCAGAAACGCAGTTCATGGTCGACGCTGCTGTCACCGAAGCCGGTGATCCAGCAAACCGGCGCGGGGCTTTTGAGCACGCGCGGCGCCTCGTCAGCCGCATCGAGCATCAGCTTTTGCGCCAGCCGGATGTCGGCGTCATAGCTCACCCCGACCGCGAGCCGCACGCGCACCTCGCGATTCGAATAGCTCCAATTCTCGACCCGCTCGGTCATCAGCAGTTCGTTGGGAACCAGATGCTCCTTGCCGTCGCGCGTGATGACCGACACCGCGCGCACGCCGATCTTGTTCACGCGCCCCACCGCATCGGCGACAACGACGACGTCGCCCGGCTTGATCGAGCGGTCCATCAACAGGATGATCCCCGCGATCAGATTCCCGAAGGTCTTTTGCAGCCCGAAACCGACCGCAAGCCCGAGAGCGCCCGAAAAGACAGCAAAGGCGGTGAGGTCGATTCCGAGCAGGTCGATGCCGACAAAAAAGGCGGCGATGACGATGGCGACGCCGGCGATCTTTTCGACGAGCAACTGCTGCGTTGCATCGAGATCGCGCCCGCCGCCGCCGCGCACGACGCGCCGCACGATGCGGTTGCCGATTCGTACAAGCAGGAAAAGCGCGAGTATGGTGAGCGCGATATTGATGAGCGTCAGCAGCGAGAGATTCATCCGCCCGACGGTAAAGCCCACGGCATCGAGCCGTTCCTGCAGCAGGGTCAGCCCGCCGACCGCGTTCGACAACAATGCAACAAAGGCGACCGCCGCCGCCGCGAGAGCTGGTCCCGCACCGAGTCCGACACCGCGGACAATATTACGCACCGCCGCCGCCGCCGCGATTGCCGCCACGGCACCGAGCAAGAGCCGTGCATAGGGATCCCACGGCCAGACCGCCCAGCCAATGGCAACGATCAGCAGCGCGACGAGCCAGCCGAGCAGAGTCGGCGTCGCTTCGGTGAGCGGTCCCCGCGCCTGAATATCGCGTCCGTGCATCCAGTCGGCCAGTCGCGGCCCGAGCCGCCGCCGCGCGATCCAACCGGCGAGGAGCGCGGCACCCGCGATTGCGGCGGCAATACCCAGCTCGGCGAACTGCGCCTCGGCAATGCTGGGGAATCCCATGCGTGTAATGAGCTCGTCCATCAGCCGCTCCCCTTCATGGACGCAAATCCGCGGCCGAGGTCCGCGATCAGATCCGACGGGTCCTCGAGCCCGATCGACAGCCGTACCAGCGGGTCGGGGTCGCTCCACTTCGTTGCACTACGGATCGACGCCGGATCGCTCGGCACGGCAAGACTTTCATAGCCGCCCCAGCTGAACCCGATGCCGAAAAGGTCGAGCGCGTCGATGAAGCGCGCACGTGCCGCATCGTCGGCCCCCTTCAGCGTGAAGCCGAACAAGCCGCTCGCACCGGAAAAGTCGCGCGACCAGATCGCGTGCCCGGGGTCGGAAGGAAGCGCAGGGCACAGCACTCGGCCCACCTCGGGCCGGCCCGCGAGCCAATCGGCGATCACGCGCGCGTTCGCGCCGTGCCGTTCCATCCGCACGTCGAGCGTGCGCAGCCCGCGCAGCATCAGCGCACAATCGTCGGGCGACACCGCCTGCCCGAGCTGATAGGCGCCCTGACGTAGCCGCGGCCACAGCGCCTTGGTCGCGGTCAGGCTGCCCATCATCGCATCCGAATGACCGCCGACATATTTGGTTAGGCTCATCATCGCGACATCGACGCCATGCGCGAGCGCGGGAAAGAGGAGCGGCGTCGCCCAGGTATTGTCGAGCATCGTCGCGACGCCGCGTGCCCGCGCCGCCGCCGTGATCGCGGGCACATCCTGCACCTCGAAGGTCAGGCTGCCCGGCGATTCGAGGAAGACGAGCTTCGTGTCCGGCTCGATCAGATCGGCGACGCCCTCGCCGATCAGCGGGTCGTAGAAGCTCGTTCGCACGCCCATCCGCGCGAGCAATCCGTTGCACAGAGCGCGCGTCGGTTCATAGGCGCTGTCGACCATCAGCAAATGATCGCCGGGCGACAGCAGCGCGAGCAGCCCCCCCGCTATCGCTGCGACACCCGAGGGATACAGGAGCGTGCCCTCCGCCCCAGCTTCCATCGCGGTCAGCGCATCGGCGAGCGCCCAGACGGTCGGCGTCCCGCGCCGCCCATAATAAAGCTTGTCGTGCGTCGCATGGCCGCGCGCCTTCATGTCCGCGATATTGTCGTAAAGGATCGTCGACGCCCGCCACACCGGCGGATTGACGATAGCGCCGCCGAGCCGCGGATCGCCCGTCCATTCGGCGCGCCGTCCACCCTGCACAAGCTTGGTCGCGGGGCGGAGGCTGTCGTCGTCGCTGTCGTTCATCCCACCTTGTTAGCGGGAATCGGGGCAAAAGCCAGTCGCCAGCCCCGATAGCGCGGCGGCGATCAGGCGCCGCCCGTCGCCTTGGGGGTCGCCGGATCGGCGCCCCATTCGGACCAGCTTCCGTCATAGACCGCAACATCTTCCTTGCCGAGAAGATGCGCGCCAAAGGCGACGACCGTCGCAGTCATGCCCGACCCGCACGTCGCGACGAGCGGTCGGTCGAAGTCGACGCCCGCGGCGTCGAAGGCGGCTTTCAACTCGTCGCCACGCTTCCACGTTCCGTCGGCGTTGAACAGGTCGCTGTGCGGCAAGCTGCGCGACCCCGGAATATGACCTGGCGCGACGCCCGGACGCGGGTCGCGATCCTCGCCAGTGAAGCGCGCGGCGGGGCGCGCGTCGACAAGCTGCTCGGTTTCGAGCGCCAGATTTTCGAGCACCTGTTCCTTGGTGCGAACCGCCTTGGCGTCGCGCCACACGGTGAAGTGGCGGTGGCGCAGCGCCTGCTTGCCCATTTCGAGCGGCCGGCCCTCGGCCTTCCATTTGGCGAGCCCGCCGTCGAGCAGCGCAACATCATGCGCCCCGAACAGCTTGAGAAGCCACCAGGCGCGCGCTGCGCTCTTGAGCGGGCTGTCGTCGTAAATGACGATCCGGCTGCCGTCGCCGAGGCCCAACGACTGCATGCGGCTCGCGAATTTTTCGGGAGGCGGCGCCATATTGTCGATGTCGCTCGACGCATCGGTCAGCTCGGCAAGGTCCATGAACACCGCGCCCGGAATGTGTCCGGCTTCATATTCGGCGCGCGCATCGCGGTCCGTCCCGGCCATGAATTTCGTCGCATCGACCACCCGCAGGTCCGATGCCCCCAGTTCGCGTTCCAGCCAGTCGGTTGAGACCAAGGCGTCCATGTCATGCTCCTGTTGCGACCGGTTGGAAACTGCCTGTCCCTTCGCCGGCCATCCTGCTGTGGCTCTGCTTTCCCGGGGAAGTCCAAGCCTATGCCCCACCGTGCTTCTTTTCAAGCACGGACGCGTCCTGCCCCAGACGATGTTGCACCGCAACAGAAAAGCGGATCGAAAGGGGACAACATCCCCGATCGCTTGAACCGGCGCCTATTGGATGCGGCGCATTGCGGTGGCGCGCGCGGCGGGCCGCTCGACCTTGTGCTTCGCGCGGTCGAGCGGCAGCGGCGCAAGTTTGTCGGTGGCGTCGCCAAGGCGCCCGAGGACGAAGGTTTCCGCTTGCTGGCCAAAAGCGTCGCCGGGACCGTCCCAATGATAGGTGATATCGAATGCCATCACCGGAACCAGCATCGGCTTGCCCGCGATCATCAGCGGCTCGATCGCCGCGCGCGGCAGTGCGATTTCGGTGCTGACGCTGTCGCTCGCACCCGGTTCGATCACCATATCGTCGCGCAACATGCTGCCGCCCGCACCATCGAAGAAGCGGGCGAGCACGCCTTCCTGCATCGCCGATCCCTGCCCCGCCGCAATGCGAATCATCATGCCCGTCGCGGCGAGCGTGCCGCTGTTGGCAATCGTCAGAGCAAAGCCGATTTCGACGCGATCGGGCAAGATCTGGATGCTGCGAATTTCGAGTTCGAGCGACACTTGCGCGCGTTGCTCGGCCAAGGGACGCGTCACCAGCGTCGACGCCGGACGCGGCGGTGGTGCGAGGCGCGCGGGCGTCGGTTCCGGCGAAGGCGCTTGTGGCGGAGCCGCTGCGCGCTGCGGCGGTGCAACGGGCTTTTCCGCAATCGCTGGCTCGTCAACCGGCGCATCGCCGGCCAGCGCCGGGCGGCGGCGCCAATACCACAGCCCCGCGCCGACCGCTGCCAGCGCCGCGAGCATCCACGCCCACCAGGGCGTCGCTCCGCCGTCGTTCGTCGGGACCGGCTGTTCGACAAGCACCTCGTCGTCGGAAACGGACCGCGACGGTTCGGCTTCCGGCTGAAGGTCCGTTTCGAGCGGCGGCGGCACAGCGGGATCGGGAATCGACGGCGCGGTCGGCGGCGGCGCGGCGCTCGAAGCGGGTGCAGGCGCTCCGCGCGCAGCGGGCCGCGATACCGCAGACCTGTCGGCCGACGGCGGCGGCGTTGTCGTGGACGGCGCTGGCTCGGGCTGGGTCGGCACGACAACGGGTGCGCGCGGCGGCGCTGGAGTCGGGCTCGGCGCCGGTGTCGGCAGGCCGCGCCGCTCGCCCGGCGCCAGCGGCGGCAAGCCGTTGTCCGACGGCCCCTGAACCCCCGACGCGCGGCCATCGTTCGCGGGCGGCAGGCGGAAGTCGATCGACCGCCCGGGCGCGGGGGCCGGTGTGGGAGTAGGTGCCTCCGCATCCTGCGCAAGGCCGGGACTGGCCAATCCTGCCGCGGCCACCATCGCCGCCAGCGACACATGCGCCACCCTGCTTATCGATTGCTTGACTCGCACCATCGTTCCAAATTGCAAATCCAACATGCGATACCGCGTCCTCGCCGCTGAATTGGCGCTGAACCCGGCCGCGGCCACTTGCGCCATCAACGGCGATGACATCGGCCGCGCGCCGCACTAGACGAAAGCCATGAGTGATTCCAGCCAAACGCCGCTTGCGCCCAAACATCTCGGCCAGTCGAGCGAACTGCCTGTCTCGCCCGAGGCGGCGGTGCTCGACTATGTTCCGAACCCGCGCGCGGGCGAGCTTTACCTCGTGCGCTTCGCCGCTCCCGAATTCACCTCGCTGTGCCCGGTCACCGGCCAGCCCGATTTCGCGCACCTCGTCATCGACTATGCACCACGCGATACGATCGTCGAATCGAAGAGCCTCAAGCTCTTCCTCGGCGCGTTCCGTAACCATGCGGGCTTTCACGAGGATTGCACCGTCGGCATCGGCCGCCGCCTGTTCGACGAGATGCAGCCGCAATGGCTGCGCATCGGCGGCTATTGGTATCCGCGCGGCGGCATCCCGATCGACGTCTTCTGGCAGTCGGGCCCGCCGCCCGCAGGATTGTGGCTCCCCGATCAAGGTGTCGCGCCCTATCGCGGGCGAGGATGAAGATTCATTTTTCCGTCACAAAATATTGACATTAGTGTAAGCGATATGACGGCTGCATCGCTTCCCCATGACCATGACATCACCGTCGGACCCGAGGTCATCGACTTCATGGGGCACGTCAACAACGCCCATTATTTGAGCTGGGTGCAGGAGGCGGTGCTCGCCCACTGGCGCAAGATCGCGCCTCCCGACGCGGTGGCGCAGCATCTGTGGGTCGCGCTGAAGCACGAGATCACCTATCGCCGCCCGGCTTTTCTTGACGATCAGGTCATCGCGACGGTGATTCTCGAAAAGGTCCAGGGCGCGCGCGCCTTTTACGAAACCATCATCAAGCGCGGGGAAGATGTACTCGCCGAGGTCAAGTCGAGCTGGTGCTGCCTCGACGCCGACACGCTCCGTCCGGCGCGGCTCGCCGGCGACGTCATCGCGCGCTTCTTTCCCGGCGAAAAGGCCTAGGCGGCAGCGAAGCGGCCCGGCAGGCGCTTGAACCTGCCCACGAAGCCCGCTTCGGCGCGCGCGGGGTCAGGCCGGCGCGGGCGCCCCCGCCGGCATCGCCTCGGACCATTCGGCGCGCGCCCTGCGGATCATCTGCTTCAGCGCGTCGCCGTGGCGCTGCCAGGCTGCGGCGCTGTCGGCGGTCCATTCGGCGCCCGCAGCGGCGCCTAGCTCGGCGATGGTCATGTCGATGAACGCGTCATATTCGGCGATCGGCAGCGACCCGTAGCTGCGATGGGTAAAAACCAGCTCGGCGACGAGCGGCCACACCCACGCCTCCCCCTGCGCGAGTCCCAGCATCATCTGCAGCGTTTCGTCGGTCATCCGCCGCGAAGCCGCATCGACCGAGATGAAGGTCGCGCGGCGCTCCGGAAACGCCGCGAAGAAGCTCGCAAAGAGTGAATGACGGATGTCGATGCCTGCCGCGCCGACGGCGGCAAGGCTCGCTTCCATTAATGCAGAGTCGGATTCGGTCATCTTGGCGAAGTCAACGCATCAGTCCGCCGATAAGATTGCGGACGAAACGCCCAACCATTGGCCCGCCGAGATCGGTAGCCACCGACCCTGCCGCCGAAGTTGCAGCGTTGCGCATCGGATCGGATCGCGACTTCTTTCCAAGAACCGCTGCCGCAGCAATCGATGCCGCCGATCCCGCGACCGCACTGGCGGCGCGTTTCGCGGCTTTGCCCCATATACTCGTGCTCTTGCGTTCGCGCTTGCCGACCTCCTCACGCCCCTTTTCGGCTACTTCATTGGCGGTAGCGGCAGCGTCGAGCGATTTCTGTGCAATGACCTCTTCGGCACTTTCTCGATCGACCCGCGTGTCATACTTGCCTTCGATCGGCGAGATCGACTGGATGATCGCACGCTCTTTAGGGGTCAGGGGACCGGCGCGCGAACAAGGCGGCTTGATCAGGGTGCGCTCGACCGGCGACGGCGCACCGTCGGCCAGCAGCAGCGAAACCAGCGCTTCGCCAACTTTCAATTCGGTGATCGCGCGCGCCACATCGACCGTTGGATTCTGGCGAAACGTGTCTGCGGCGGCCTTGACCGCCCTTTGATCGCGGGGAGTGAATGCGCGCAGCGCATGCTGGACCCGGTTGCCAAGCTGGCCGGCGACTTCTTCGGGCACGTCGATGGGATTCTGCGTGACGAAATAGACGCCCACCCCCTTTGAACGTATCAGCCGCACGACTTGTTCGATCTTGTCGATCAGTGCTTTGGGGGCATCGTCGAACAACAGATGGGCTTCGTCGAAGAAGAAGACCAGCTTGGGCTTTTCGGGGTCCCCGACTTCCGGAAGCGTCTCGAACATTTCGGCGAGCAGCCACAGCAGAAAAGTCGCATAAAGCTTGGGGCTCGCCATCAGCTTGTCCGCGGCGAGTATGTTTATATAGCCGCGCCCCTGTTCATCGCACTGCATCATATCATCGATCTCAAGCGCCGGTTCGCCGAAAAACTGCGCTCCTCCTTGAGTTTCGAGCGTCAGCAGCTGACGCTGAATCGCGCCAATGCTCGCCTTCGTCACATTGCCATATTTGGCGGTCAGATCGGCGGCATGAAGAGACGTATAGGCCAGCATCGACTGCAAATCTTCGAGGTCGAGCAACAGCATTCCCTGTTCGTCAGCGAAACGAAAGACGATGTTCAGCACGCCTTCCTGCGTCTCGTTGAGTCCCATCAGCCGTGCGAGCAGCAGCGGCCCCATTTCGGAGATCGTCGTGCGCACCGGATGGCCCTGCTCGCCGAACAGGTCCCAGAAGATCACGGGATTGTCGCGATAGACCCAATCGCCGTCACCGATTTCGGCGGCGCGTTTTGAAAAGGGTTCGTGCGTCTTGGCGGTCGGGCTGCCCGCCATCGCCATGCCGGACAGGTCGCCCTTCACATCGGCCACGAAAACCGGGACGCCGACCGCCGAAAAGCTTTCCGCAAGCCCCTGCAGCGTCACCGTCTTGCCGGTTCCGGTCGCGCCGGCGATGAGGCCGTGACGGTTCGCGCGCTTGAGCACGAGCGACTGGCGCGGCCCGTCCGCCGCCCCGCCGCCGCCAAGGCCGATATAGATTTCGCTCGCTTCGCCGCCGTTGCTCACGCCCGTCTCCTCCGCTGTCCTGTCTACCAGGGTCTAGAGCGGAGGGTCAGGAAATCAAGGCGGCGCCCTTCGTCAGCCCATCACAAAGGCGTTGAGCTTGTTGCCGTCGAGATCGCGGAAATAGGCAGCGTAGAAAGTGTCGCCGCGCGGTCCCGGGGGGCCTTCGCAGGTGCCGCCATTGGCGAGCGCAATGTCGTAGAGCCGCTGGACCTGTTCCTTGTCCTTCGCCGCAAGCGCGACCATCACGCCATTGCCGACCGTCGCCGCATTGCCGTCGAACGGCTTGGTCAGGCCGATACCGGCACCCCCGCCTTCCTTGCCCCACGCGATGAACCCGTCGAATTCCATCATCCGCGGCACGCCAAGTTCGGCGGTCAGCGCGTCATAGAAGGGCGCGGCCTTGGCAAGGTCGTTGGTGCCCAGCGTCACATATCCGATCATCGTCATTCTCCCGACTCACCTATCGGAACATAATAGGAACATCGTGCGTTGCTCGCAAATGAAAAAG
The DNA here is from genome assembly GCF_020622175.1 of Sphingopyxis sp. P8. NCBI lineage: Bacteria > Pseudomonadati > Pseudomonadota > Alphaproteobacteria > Sphingomonadales > Sphingopyxidaceae > Sphingopyxis > Sphingopyxis sp. P8. The sequence continues at coordinate 1,681,395 of NZ_JACNMK010000001.1, forward strand.
GGCGCCGCCCGGAATCCGGCGCGGCGCCCTTCATCAATATCGACCGGCCTTAGCCCGCGATGCGAATCGCAATGAACCCCGGCGGCACGCCGCGACGCAGGATCTCGAGCTTCACCGCTCCGCGGCCCGCGCGCTTCGCCTCTTCGACGACGGCGGCGAGCGCGTCGGCCGAGGCGACGGGCTTGTCGTTTGCGCTAAGGATGACATCACCGCGGCGCAGGCCTTTGCGGCCCGCATCGCTGCTGCCGCTGACCGCTGCGATGACCAGTCCCTTGGTGGCGGTGTCGACGCCAATCGCGCGTGCAATGTCCGGGGTGACCGTCTGAACCGCCATTCCGAGCCGCTCCTGCACCGCCTGGTCGCCGCTGCCCGCCGGATCGTCCGGAAGCGTTTGTTCGGCTTCGGGGTCGAAATTGCTGCCCGCCAATTCTTCCTCGGGCGGCCGCGTTCCCACGACAACGTTGAGCGTGATCGTCTTGCCGTCGCGAACCACCTCGAGCGGGATGCGCGTCCCGGGTTTGATGTTGGCGACGATGTAGGACAGCGTCTGCTGCGGCGTCACTTCCCTGCCGTTGACCTTGGTCACGACGTCGCCGCGCCGCAGTCCGGCCTTGGCAGCGGCCTGCCCTTCTTCGACGCGCTGGATCAATTCGCCGCGATCTTTGCGCAGCCCGAGCGCGTCGGCCATATCCTCGCTCACCGGACCGATCGCAACGCCCAGATAGCCGCGCTGCGGACGCTCGCCAGCGCGCAGCGCGTCGATGACCGGAATCGCCGCTTCGGCGGGGATGGCGAAGTTCACGCCGATATTCGCGCCGACGGGCGAGATCAGCATATTGTTGATGCCGACGACATTGCCCTGAAGGTCGAACAGCGGGCCGCCCGAATTGCCGCGGTTGATCGCGGTATCGGTCTGGATATAGCGGTCATAGGCGCCGCCCTGCCCGATGTTGCGCTGAACCGCCGAGATGATCCCGGCCGTGACCGTCGAACCGAGGCCGAGCGGATTGCCGATCGCGACGACCCAGTCGCCGACGCGAGCCCGGCTGCTGTCGGCGAATTTGACGAACGGCAGGCCAGAAGCCTCGATCTTGAGCAGCGCAAGGTCGGACGCGGCGTCGCGACCGACGATCTTCGCCTTATATTCCTTGAGGTTGGTCAGCGTCACCGTGACCTCGTTGACCGCCTCGCCGCGCGGGCCGCCCGAAATCACATGATTGTTGGTGACGATATAGCCGTCGCTGGAGATCAGGAAGCCCGATCCGCCGCCCTGCTGTTCCTGCGTGATCGGCTCGCGCGTTCCGGCAAAGGGATTGAGGCGGACGCCGAGCGTCACCTCCTGCTTGGTCGAGATATTGACCACGGCAGGCTGAAGCTGCTCGACAAGGTCGGCAAAGCTTTCGGGCGCGCCCGACCGGGGGACGGCGCGCGCGATTTCGCTCGACTCATTTTGCGCGACCTGGGCGCCGACGGGCGACTGGGTGACCAGCGCCAGCGCCGAGCCACCGACCAGCAAAGCCGAAGTGATGCCATAAACATAACGCACGATCGCAAATCCTCTTCTCTTACGAATCTTACGGAAACCCGCGGACCCCGGCGCCGGTTATCTGGCGCCCTGCGGCTGAACGCCATTTGAACATGAACGGCTCTTGCACGAACCGTTCATCGTCGATGTCGGCATCAGTTCCCGCGAAAACGTTTCAGATATTCATTTTCCGGCGACAGGATGATCGACGTTCCGCCCTGGTTGTTCTCACCGAGGAAGGTCTGTCGATAACTCTGCATTGCGCGGTAGAAGTCGTAAAATTCGGGATCCTTGCCAAAGCTTTCGGCATAGATGCGCGCGGCCTCGCCGTCCGCGCTGCCGCGGATGATCTGCGCTTCCTTTTGCCCTTCGGCACGGATCGCTATCGCCTCTTGCTGTCGGGCCGTGCGCATGCGGTTGTATGCGGCCTCCAGCGTCGCCCCCAGCGGGAGGTCGGCGCGCTTGATCCGCACATCGATAATCTCGGCGCCATATTTCTGTGCCTCGCGGTTCAGCGCGACCTGGATATTGTCCATCACCGCGCCGCGTTCGGGCGAAAGCAAGGTCGCGAAAGTGCGCTTGCCAAGCTCGTTACGCAGCGACGAGCCGAGGATCGTCGCCAGCTGTTGCTGCAACCGCTCTTCGGTACGGATCGCGGTGTACATGCGCACCGGATTTGTGATGCGGAAACGCGCAAAGGCATCGACCTGCAACCGCTGCTGGTCGGTCGACAGCACCTGCTGGCGTTCCATGTTGATGCCGAGGATGCGCTTGTCGATAAATTGGATGCCGTCGACGAAGGGCATCCGCATCGCCAGACCGGCACCCGACTCGCCGAACTCCTCGTTCGGTTTGTAACGGTTTACCGTCCCCTGAATCTCGCCGAAGCGCAGAATCAGCGCCTGCCGGTCTTCGGGCACGATGGCCAGCGTCTGCGACAGGATGACGAGCAGGGCGACGCCGGCAACAAGCAACCGGACCGGATTGGCCAAAAGCGATCGAAACATCACTGGCCTCCCTTCGGCGCGTCGGGCACCGCCGTTATCCGGCGCTGAACTTGATCGAGCGGCAGATAGGGCGTCACCCCGCGCGCTTCGACAATGGTCTTGTCGACGTTCGACAACACTTGCTCCATCGTTTCATAGTAAAGGCGCTGGCGCGTCACGCCAGGCGCAAGCCGGTACTGTTCGTAGATCTTGTCGAACGCCGCCGTGTCGCCGCGCGCGCGTTCCAGCACCTGTTGCTGATAGGCACGAGCAAGGTTGATCGCCGATTCGCGTTCCTGCCGCGCCGCCGTCACCTCCTTGAACGCCTCATCGACCTGGCTCGGCGGGTCGACCTGGCGGATTGCGATGCCCTGGATCAGCACGCCGGCGCGATATTGATCAAGCAATTCCTGCATGCGGCGCTGCACCTGCGCTTCGATTTCGACGCGGCCGGGGCCGATCGCCTGGACGAGGTCGAAATTGGCGACGGTCGCGCGCATAGCGCTTTCGGCAACTTCGCGGATCGTGCCTTCAGGATCTGCAAGCTGAAAGAAGAACAGCTCGGGATCGCGTACCGACCACCGAACCTCATAAGCGAGATCTACGATGCTCTGGTCGCGCGTCAGGACGAAATTCTCGTCGGTCGCATTGGGCGAGCCAATCGCCATCGTGCGGATCGCCCGCACATCCTCCAGCCGAATCCGCTCGATCGGCGCAGGCCAGGTCAGCTTGACCCCCGGCGGGACGGTCCGCGTATAGCTGCCGAAACGGGTGACGACGCCCTCTTTCTCGGGCGGAACAATGTGAAAGGACGTGAAGGCGATCCAGATGAGGATGACGGCTCCGACGACCCATTTCCACATCCGCGCCGAATCGCCGAAGTTGAGGCCGCCGCCCCCGCCCGATCCGCCGCCGCCGAAGCCGCCGCGCCCCTTGCGGAGCAGCTCGTCGAGCGCCGAGGGACCGCGCGGCTTGCGGCCGCGGCTGATGTCGATCGGATCGGGCGTCACCCACGGGTTGCGCGGGCCGGGCCGCTTGCCGTCGTCGTCGCCCTTGTCGTCACCGCCACCCTTCGGGCCGCTCCCCCACGGGCTCTTGGCCATCTGGCTGATCTGATGGAAAAATTGCCGCAAGCCCTCTGGCGCGCGGCGTCTCATACTGCCTTCATTATCGTTGCTCATGCTGCTTTTATAGGGAGGACGCGCGCGATTAACAGGGGGGCAAGCGAAAATGGGTGGCAATCGCGCAAACCATGCCTATCTGCGCGGGACATGACCGATACCGCTCCCCTTGCCAGCATCGCGGCCGACCTGACCGGCGGCCGCGCCTCGGGCCTGCGCTTCCTCGACGAAGACGGAACGCTCGCCATCATCCTCGACGTTACGGGGCTTGCCGAAAGCGACCGCAAACCGCTTGAGGACAAACTTCGCGACGCGATGCTCGCAAGGCCGGGCGTCACCGCGGTACGCGTCGCGATGACCGCCGAGCGCAAGGGGCTGACGCTGATCGCCGTCGGCAGCGGCAAGGGCGGCGTCGGCAAATCGACGCTCGCGGCGAATCTCGCGGTCGCGCTTCAGCGGCGCGGGGTGAAGGTCGGGCTGGTCGACGCCGACATCTATGGCCCCTCGCAGCCACGCCTGATGGACAGCGAAGGCGTCAAGCCGGAGGCGCGCGGGCCCAAGCTGGTTCCCGTCCCCAATGCCTATGGCGTGCCGATGCTCTCGACCGGGCAGATCGCGGCGCCGGGACAGGCGATCGCGTGGCGCGGCCCGATGGCGGGCAAGGCGCTCGAGCAGCTTGTCGATGCGAGCTGGGGCGAGATCGACACGCTGGTTGTTGACCTGCCCCCCGGCACCGGCGACGTCCAGTTGACGATGATCCAGCGACACAAACCCGCAGGGGCGGTTATCATTTCGACTCCCCAGGACCTCGCGCTGATGGATGCGACGCGCGCGATCAGCTTTTTCGAGCAGGCCGACGTTCCGATTATCGGATTGGTCGAGAATATGGCGGGCTATGCCTGCCCGCATTGTGGCGAAACAAGCGACCCCTTCGGCAGCGGCGGCGCCGAGGCAGCGGCGGCTCAGATGGATATTGCCTTCCTCGGCCGTGTTCCTTTGTCGATGGGCATCCGCCTCGCCAGCGACGGCGGCGTGCCCCCGGCGGCCGGAACCGACCCGCAGGGCGAGGTGTTCCATGCGATAGCCGCGAAGGTCGCGGACTGGCTGGACGCACGAAAGGGCTGAATATGGCGATCAACGACGAAGGCGAAATCCGCGACCTGCTGGGACAGTCGCGCCGCATCGCGGTGGTCGGCGCGTCGCCCAATCCCGCGCGTCCGTCGAACGGCGTCCTCGCCTTCCTCGTCGCGCAGGGGCATGATGTGATCGCGGTGAACCCCGGCCATGCCGGATCGACAATCCACGGCGCCCCCGTCGTCGCGAGCCTCGCCGACGTCGAACCGCCCGCCGAGATCGTCGACATCTTTCGCAACAGCGAAGCCGCAGGCGGCGTGGTCGACGAAGCGATCGTCCACGGTGCCAAGGCCGTGTGGATGCAGATGGGTGTCGTCAACCAAGCGGCGGCCGGGCGCGCGGAAAAAGCCGGACTGACCGTCGTAATGGACCGCTGCCCCAAGGTCGAAATTCCGCGGCTCGGGCTCCTGCGTTGAGGTTCATCGCGCTCCTCGCTACTGCCGTCGGCCTTGCCGGTTGCGCGTCGACGCAAGCGGCGACCGACCCGCAGGACGCCTTTTTTGCGGCACTGACGGCCCATTGCGGCAAGGCTTATGCCGGCCAGCTCGTTTCGGAACAGGAGGCGGACGCCGCGATGCGGGGGAAGCAAATGGTGATGCATGTCCGCCGCTGCACCCCCGACCGCATCGAAATCCCCTTTCACATCGCGGGGATGGCCGATGACGGCGGCTGGGATCGTTCGCGCACATGGATTGTCACGCGAACCGCGACGGGCCTCCGGCTGAAGCACGACCATCGCCACGCCGACGGCAGCGCGGACGAGGTAACGATGTATGGTGGCGACACGCTGACGCCGGAAAGCGCAATCCGGCAAGAATTTCCGGTGGATGCCGAGTCGATCGAACTGTTCGAACGAACGGGGCGCAGCGTATCGACAACAAATGTCTGGGCGATCGAGACGACCGACGCCGGCTATGTTTACGAGCTGCGCCGCGCGGGCCGCCTGTTCCGTGTCGCCTTCGACTATAGTCAGCCCGTCGCGCCGCCGCCGGCACCCTGGGGCTGGTGAGCGAAAGGCTTTGCCACGCCGACTCGCGCTGACTATCAGCAGCGGGCATGACCGGCATCCGCGACAAGGTTGGGAAAGGCAAGACGCGCCTGCCGCACGTCAGCCGCCGTTCGATCCTCGTCGGCGCAACCGCCGCGGGCGGGCTTGCCGTTGCATGGGCACTATGGCCGCGCGCCTACGGCCCGAACCTCACCGCCGCGCCCGACGAGCATGTCTTCAACGCCTTTCTGAAGATCGGCGACGACGGCCATATCAGCGCGATCGTCCCACAGTGCGAGATGGGCCAAGGCGTCACCACGCTGCTGCCGCAGATCATGGCCGACGAGCTCGGCGCCGATTGGCGCACGATCGCGGTCGAGACCGCGCCGATCAGCCCGATCTATGCCAACACCCTGCTCGTCGACGAGGACAGCGCGACCTTCACCCCGCGCAGCGGCGTCCCCGACGCCGTGCAGGATGTGCGGTCGTGGGTGCGCCGCGAATGGGCGGTGCGCAACGCCGTCATGCTTACCGCGAACTCGTCGTCGGTGCGGATGTTCGAAGGGCCGTGCCGCGACGCTGCGGCGCAGGCGCGGGCCTTGCTGATGAAGGCGGCGGCGCGGCGCTGGGATGCCGATTGGGAAGAATGCGATACGCAGGACGGATTCGTCACGCTCGGCACCAAGCGGTTGCGCTTCGGCGACCTCGCCGCCGAGGCAGCGACGCTCGATCCGCCAGCCGAACCCGTCTATCGCGCCAGCAGCGCCGATCCGCTCTACGGCAAGGAACTGACGCGGCTCGACCTTCCGGCCAAGATCGACGGATCGGCCAATTACGCCGGCGATATCCGGCTTCCCGATATGGTGTACGCCGCGATCCGTCAGGGGCCGCTTGGCGCGACGCGGCTCAAATCGATCGACCGCAAGGCGGGGATGGCGTCGCCGGGCCTGCTCCATATCGTCACGCACGAGCGCTGGATCGCGACGGTCGCGCGCAACTGGTGGGCGGCGAACCGCGCGCTCGACCGCTTTGCGCCGACATTCGAAACCGAAGGCGCGCCGATCTCGAACGATATGATCGATGCAGCGCTGGTCGCGGCGCTGGACGGCGACGGCTATCGTGTCGCGAGCAAGGGCGACGTCGCCGAAGCAATGGAGGGGCGGCGGCAACTGACTGCCGAATTTCTTGTCGCCCCGGCGCTCCACGCCTCGATCGAGACGCGCACCGCGACCGCTGCACCCGACGGCGACGGCATCCGCGTCTGGGTCGCGACGCAGGCACCGACGCAGTGCCGCGACGCCATCGCACGCGCGACCGGCCTGCCCGAAAATGCGGTGACGCTGTTTCCGATGATGGCGGGCGGCTCGTTCGACGCCTGCCTTGACCATAGTGTCGCGGTGCAGGCGGCGATCATCGCGCGCGAGATAAAGCGGCCGGTCCAGCTCGCCTGGTCGCGCGCCGAGGAAATCATGCGCGTCGCCCCGCGCGCACCGGCGCGGGCGAAACTGTCCGCGACGCTCAACGCCGCCGGGGGTCTCGACGCACTGGTCACGCGCATCGCCGTTCCGTCGACCAACCATGAAGTCCGCGCGCGCCTGTTCGACAACAGGCCCGCCGACGAAGCGCAGCGCGCCTCGGTCGGGCGCCCGGATGCCGCCGCGGTCGAGGGGGCGGCCGCGCGCTATGCGATTCCGCATTTTGCCGTCGATCATTGTCCTGCCGACATCGGCCTGCCGACGGCGCGCTGGCGCGGCAATGCCGACAGCTACACTGCCTTTTTCACCGAATGTTTCATCGACGAACTCGCGGCGCGCGCCGGGACCGATGCCCTGTCCTATCGCATGGCAATGCTCGGCGATGCGCCCTTGCTCGCACGCTGCCTGCTGACCGTAACCAGCCTCGGCGGCTGGGAGGGCGGGCTTGCCGGCACGGCGCAAGGCCTTGCCTGCCATTCGATGCGCGGCAGCCACATCGCGCTGATGGCGACCGCACGGCAGAGTGACAGGGGGTTGCAGGTCGAACAGCTTGTGGCGGTGGTCGACGCGGGGCGCCTCGTCAATCCGGCGGTCGCGCGCCAGCAGGTCGAGGGCGGGCTGGTCTTCGGCCTCGCCGCCGCGGTCGGGGCGACCACCGATTATGAAGGCGGCGTCGCGACCGCGCGCAAGCTCCACCAGCTCGGCCTGCCGCGCCTTTCGCAATGCCCCGAGATCATCGTCGAATTTGTCGACAGCGACCGCGACCCCGGCGGACTCGGCGAAGTCGGCGTTCCGGTTGTCGCCCCGGCCATTGCCAATGCGATGTTCGCCGCAACCGGCCGCCGCATCCGCCGCCTGCCGCTGTCGGCGCATCCGCTATGACGCTCCCGTCCGGCCATCCTCCCGTCACGCCGTCGCAGGTCGGCGTCTTGCTCGTCAATCTCGGCACGCCCGATGCGCCCGAGCCGCGCGCGGTGCGCCGCTATCTCAAGCAGTTCCTGTCCGACCGCCGCGTCGTCGAAATCCCGGCACTCCTGTGGCAACCGATCCTGCGCGGAATCATCCTGACGACGCGCCCACGAAAATCGGCGCGCGCCTACGCACAGGTGTGGACCGATGCCGGATCGCCGCTTGCCGCGGTGACGCAGGCGCAAGCGGCATCGCTGCAGACGATGCTCGGCCCGGACATCCGCGTGGCGCACGCCATGCGCTACGGCGAGCCCGCGATCGGATCCGCGCTCGACGTGCTGATGTCCGCAGGCTGCCGCCGCATCCTCGTCGCGCCGCTCTATCCGCAATATTGTGCCGCGACGACCGCGACCGTGGTCGACGCGGTCGGCGCGCATCTCGCGACGCTGCGCTGGCAACCGACGCTGCGCTATTTGCCGCCCTATCACGACGACCCGGCCTATATTGCGGCGCTTGCCGCCTCGGTTCGGGCGCAGCTGGCGGCGCTCGATTTCGCTCCCGACGTGCTGCTCGCGAGTTTTCACGGCATGCCCGAGCGCACACTGCATTTGGGCGATCCCTATCATTGCCATTGCCAAAAGACGGCGCGACTTTTGTCCGAAGCGCTCGGCCGCCCGGTCGAAGTCGCGTTCCAGTCGCGCTTCGGGCGCGCCAAATGGCTCGAACCCGCGACCGACGCACGGATCGAGGCGCTCGGCCGTGAAGGCAAAAGCGTCGCTGTCGTGGCGCCTGGATTCTCCGCCGACTGCCTCGAAACGCTGGAGGAACTTGCGATCCGCGGGCGCGAACAATTTGTCGCGGCGGGCGGGCAGAAATTCGCCTATCTCCCGTGCCTTAACGACAGCGGCGACGGCATGACGATGCTCGAAAACCTCGTCCGGCGCGAACTTTCAGGCTGGCTCTAACCGGCCTGTCGCTTACCTGCTGTTTAGAACCTTGATCTAGACTGATCCGGTATGGCGCCGGAATGGCGACTGCTGGACAGGTCTGGAGATCAATGAATGAGTGACATCGAAGCGGCGGCCTTGCGGCTCGCCTTGTTCACTCTGGCCTTTCTCGCGGTCGTCCTGCTCGTCTGGTGGTTTCGCAGGCCAAAGGTCGAGCATGCAGGGCCCAAAGCTCCGCGCCTCGGCATAGGGGGCGGTTTGGCAAAGTTGCGGCGCCGGGATCCGGACGTCGAAGAGGTGGAAATCGCCCCGGCACGGCTGGCCCGCGTCAGCGGCTCGGCGCCGCTTGCCCCGCTTCCCGAAGCCGAATTTGACGACGCACCACAACCCGGCACCGCTTCTTCCGCCGACACCGCTGCGACTGCCCGGGAAGTCACCGAAAACCCGTCGCCGGTCGAGCCGGCGGTTGCCTACGTTTCCTCGGCCTTCGAACCGGAAATTCCGGCTCCCGCCCTCAGCGAAGAGGGGTCGGAAACAACCGCTGCGCCCGAAGTGCCCGCCGATGAGCTGATCGAGGCGGTGGCGCTACAGGCAGAAGCTGCGGCCAACCTGCCCACGCCTGAACGCTGCGCGGCAACTTCGGCCACTTTCGCGCCGCGCTTCCCGCCGCACGGCGACGCGCCGATTCACAGCTGGCTCGGCGGGCGCCCCCGCCTCCCTGAAACGATGGAGTGGCCGAAGGTCGACGGTCGCGAGGGCGATTTCCTTGCACAGATTTCCTGCGCCGCATTGCCACCGATGATCTGGGACGGCGTCGGCCCCCGCTCGGGCTGGCTCGCCTTTTTCGCCAATCCCGACAGCGGAGCACCTGCGGTGCTCCATCTTGCCGAGGATGGTCCGCCGCGCGATCCGCCGCACCCGGTCGGCGCGTTCTGGTCGCCGCCCGGACCCGGCCTTGGGGGCTTTGCACGCCGCGCATTCCCCGAATGGCCCATCGATCAGGTCAACGGACACGTGGCGCTGTGTTCGGACGTCGCCGACGCAAGCACCGAAGCCTATGACGTTGCCGATCCTGCCTTCCACCCTTTCGACTGGGACAGCCTGACGGCGATGATCGGCCTTCTCGAAAGCCGGCGCGACCGGCTTGACGTCGATGGCGTGGCGCCCGCCGATGCCAGCGACGAGCTGGCGCAGGCGGTCGCAGACGCCGCGGTCGCCAACCGGTCCGCCGACGCGCGCATCCGCGAAATCATCGCCGTCGTGCGCGAAAGCGCTGGACAGGGCAGCTTCACCGCCGCGGGGGCTACGGCGGTGATGGAGGGGCTGCAGACGATCCGCTGGAACGAGGTCGTCACGCACACCGACCCAGAAACCGGCGAGGATCTGGTCGAAACGCTCGAACTGCCGCTCACGCGTCACCATCCGGCCGCCGATCTGTGGGTCGACGACTGGCGGGCGCTGCTAGCCGATCATGCGAAACACGCCTGGTGCGCCGATCGCAATCGACTCCCCGAACCGCTGCGCGCCGCACTCGAGCCCGAATGGCAGCGAATGGTCGCGGCCGAGACGGTCGTGCTGGGCGGAAGAGCCGGCGGCTTTGTTCCCAGTTTCGATGCCGACTTCGACGCCATTCTGTTGCATCTTCCCGCCAGCGCACTTTTCAACCGCAGCGCTGCGACAGGGAATGGCGCAATCGTCGCGATCCGAAAATCCGACCTGGCTGCGGGCAATTTTTCCCGCGTCAGGATGCTGCGCCGCGCTGAATAGCATTGCGGTTGACGTTCCGGTCAACTTGCTGCTCCCTTGGCCCCGTCCTAATCAGGATGAAACGGACTGGGAGAGATTGATTCATGACACGCGTTGCAATTGTCACCGGGGGCAGCCGCGGGATCGGAGAGGCGATCAGCCTCGCACTCAAGGACATGGGAGTCACCGTCGTCGCCAACTATGGCGGCAATGACGAAAAGGCGCGCGAGTTTTCCGAGCGCACCGGGATCAAGGCGTTTAAATGGGACGTCGGCGACCATCAGGCGTGCCTCGACGGCTGCGCGCGGGTGACCGAAGAGGTCGGCCCGGTCGACATCGTCGTAAACAATGCTGGCATCACCCGCGACGGCACGCTCGCGCGGATGAGCCATTCCGATTGGGACGACGTGATGCGCGTCAACCTCGGCGGCTGTTTCAACATGGCGAAAGCCTGTTTCCCTGGCATGGTCGAGCGCGGTTGGGGGCGCATCGTCAACATCGGGTCGATCAACGGGCAGGCGGGGCAGTACGGCCAGGTCAACTATGCCGCCGCAAAATCGGGCATCCACGGTTTCACCAAGGCGCTCGCGCAGGAAGGCGCGAAGAAGGGCGTTACCGTCAACGCAATCGCGCCGGGCTATATCGACACCGACATGGTCGCAGCGGTGCCCGCTGCAGTGCTCGAAAAGATCGTCGCGAAAATCCCGGTCGGCCGCCTTGGCCACGCCGAGGAAATCGCGCGCGGCGTCGCCTTTCTGTGCAGCGAGGATGCGGGCTTCGTCACCGGATCGACGATGTCGATCAACGGTGGGCAGCATATGTATTGAGGTGCCGGGCGGCCTTCACCCCCCGGTAAAGCGCTCGGTCACCATTGCCGGGCATCCGACCTCGATCAGTCTTGAGCCGATGTTCTGGAGTGCGTTGGAGGTAGAGGCCGAGCGGCTCGGCCTGCCAGTCAACGCACTCGTCGCGAGGATCGATGTCGACCGCATGGACGCCGACGTGCCGCCCAACCTCACCTCGGCAATCCGCCAATGGCTGTGGCAGCGCCGCGCCGGTCAGAGCGCGGCGTAGATCGCGCGGGCAAAGGCCGCGCCCTTGTCGGGCGCATGATGCAGGAAAAGCGAGGGCTCGATCAGTTCGAGCTCCATGATGTGAAGCCTGCCCGCACCGTCGGCGACCATGTCGACCCGCGCATAAACCGGGGCGACGGGTGCGGCAGCGAGCGCGGCGTCGGCGAGCGCGTGCGCTTCGGCGCTCGCCTCCCATGCCGTTTCGCGACCGCCAAATTGTTCCTGAACACGAAAATCGCCGGTGGCAGGCCTTTTGACGACCGCGTGGCTGAAGCGCCCGCCGAAATAGAAAAGCGAAAACTCGCCGCTGTCGAGCACGCCGCGCATCATCGGCTGGACGAGCCTGCGCTGTCCCGTCGCATCGACCGGAATCGGAGTGCCGGGGCCGAGGCGGTGCGTCCCGTCGGCGCCGCCCGAGATCGCGGGCTTGATCACGACCTCCTCCCCACCCAACACCACACGCGCGGCGTCGAGCGCCGCATCGTCGAGCGCTGCGACCTCGACCGTGGGAACGATTGCGACGCCTTTGGCTTCCAGATCGCGCAGATAGGCCTTGTCGCTATTCCATCGGAGGAGCGCGACAGGGTTGATAACGTGCCGCGCAGAAGCCTCGAAATCGCCGAGAAGTTCATACCAGCGCGCGACATCGCGCTGGTAACCCCAGGCGAAAAGCGGCAGGACAAGGTCGAAACCCGCCAGATCGCCCGGCGCGGTCCAGACGTGCTCGTCGACCGCCAGCCCTGCGCCGTTCAGCGCCGCGGCCTTGCGCGCAAAGGCCGGACGCCAGTTCTCGGGATAGTCAGGCGCCGGGACGAGGATCGCGACGCGCGGCTGGTAGGGCACCTACCGCCCCAGCAACCCGCGCGCCTGCCCCGCAATGTGCGAAAGCATCGCGCCATTGGGGCTGGCGATCGTGCGCGCACGGTCGATCGTACCGCGGAACTGCGCGACGCGCGGGGCGTGTTCGGCAAGCCACTGCGTTACCGCCGCGTCGAGTTCACCCCCAGGTAAACTGCCGAGGAAGGTCAGCCGCATCTGCTGGAAGTCGCGCGCAAGGCTGTTGACCAGCAGCCGCTCCCACGGGTCGCTCGGGCTCATATGCGCGGCCAGCGTCTGCGCCCAGTCGAGCCCCAAAGCTTCGCCGAGGTGGGTGAAGGCGTGCGTCACCGAAACCTCGTCGTCGCCGCGCCGTTCGGCAAGATCGACGATGCCGATCGCGCCGTCGAGCTTGAACAGCCGCACGACCGACGCCGCGAGCGCGTCCGGCGCCCCCGCTTCGAGCAATTGCTGGGTGAGCACCTCCCACTGGCGGCGCACCGATTCGCCGAGCAGGCTGTCGACTCGCGCGGTGAGACGCTCGACCCCCGGTGCGAGCCGCGCAACGAGCGGTCCAGGCTGGGCGCCGCTGGGCGCAACGCGCAGCAGGTCGGCCATTTGCGAGGCCATCGCCGAAGCGGCCTGGCCGAAAAGCGACAGGCGGATCGCCTCGTCGATCGCCGCGGCGTCGAGTGCTGACCAGATGGCCTGCATCCCCATCAGCCGCTCGACCGCGACAAAGGCAGAAGCGACGTCGCCGAGCGCGCAGCCTTCCTCTTCGACCAGTTCGAACGGATGGACGATACCCATGCGGTTGACGATACGGTTCGCCAGCTTGGTCGCGATGATTTCGCGGCGTAGCTGGTGGCCCTCGATCGCCCCGGCAAAGTCGCGCTGCATTTCCGCAGGGAAAGCAGCGGCGAGGTCGGCTGCAAGAGCGGGATCGTCGGGAAGGTCGCTGGCTTCGATCGCGTCCTGCAGCGCGAGCTTGGCGGTCGAGAGCAGCACCGCGAGTTCGGGGCGCGTCAGCCCGCGGCCTTCCTGCGAGCGGCGGAGCAGATCGTCGTTGACCGCGAGCCCCTCGACCTTGCGGTCGAGCCGACCCGCTGCCTCGAACGTCTCCATGATCCGCACGAGCGACGGAACCGCCGCCGCGCCGCCCTTTTCGGCAATCGACAACGCGAGCGCCTGAAGCCTGTTATCCTCGAGTACGAGCGCCGACACATCGTCGGTCATCCGCACCAGCAGCGCGTCGCGATCCTCCTGACCGAGACGCCCTTCGACCATCTCGCGATTCAGTGCGATCTTGATATTGACCTCATTGTCCGAACAATCGACGCCGGCGCTATTGTCGATGAAGTCGGTGTTGATCCGCCCGCCCTTCGCCGCAAAGGCGATGCGCGCCGCCTGCGTGACGCCAAGGTTCGCGCCCTCGCCGATCGCCTTGACTTGCAGATCCTCGGCATCGACGCGCAGCGCATCGTTTGCGGGGTCGCCGACCTCGGCATTATTCTGGCTCGCCGCCTTCACATAGGTGCCGATACCGCCGAACCAGAGGAGGTCGACCGGTGCCTTGAGGATGGCGGAGATCAGCGTGCTCGGGTCCGTCGCATCGACGTCGACCCCCAGCATTGCCTTGACTTCGGGGGTCAGCGGAATGCTTTTCTGGCTGCGCGGAAACACCCCGCCGCCTTTCGAGATCAGCTTCTTGTCATAATCGTCCCAGCTCGACCGCGGCAGCGCGAACATGCGCGCGCGTTCCTTCCAGCTTTTCGCCGGATCGGGGTCGGGGTCGAGGAAGATATGGCGGTGGTCGAACGCCGCGACGAGCTTGATCGCCTTCGACAGCAGCATGCCGTTGCCGAACACGTCGCCCGACATGTCGCCGCAGCCCGCGACGCGGATCGTGTCGCTCTGCACATCGATGCCCATTTCGGCGAAGTGGCGCTGGACCGAAACCCACGCGCCCTTGGCGGTGATGCCCATCGCCTTGTGGTCATAGCCCTTCGACCCGCCGCTTGCGAAGGCGTCGCCGAGCCAGAAGTCGCGTTCCATCGCAAGACCGTTCGCGACGTCGGAGAAGGTCGCGGTTCCCTTGTCGGCGGCGACCACGAAATAGGGATCGTCGCCGTCGAGGATCGTCACGCCCGCGGGATGCACGACCTTGCCGCCGACGATATTGTCGGTGATCGACAGCAGCGAACGGATGAAGATGCGATAGCATTCGGTCCCCTCGGCGAACCAGGCATCGCGATTTTCGACCACGCTGGGCAGCGCCTTGGGATAGAAGCCGCCCTTCGCGCCGGTCGGCACGATGACGGCGTTCTTGACGCGCTGCGCCTTCATCAGCCCGAGGATTTCGGTACGGAAGTCGTCACGCCGGTCGGACCAGCGCAGCCCGCCGCGCGCGACCGGGCCGGCGCGCAGGTGAACGCCCTCGACGCGCGGCGAATAGACCCACACTTCGCGCCACGGAAGCGGCTTAGGCAGGCCGGGAATCTGGCTCGAGTCGATCTTGAAGGCGAGCGCCTCGGCGGCGGCGGGCGCAAAGGCGTTGGTGCGCAGCGTCGCGCCGATGACCGCGTTGAACAACCGCAGGATACGGTCGTCATCGATCGCCTTGATGCCCGCAAAGCCCGTCTGGATTTCAGCCTCGAGCGCCGCGGCGCGAGCCTGGTCGTGCGCTTCCGGGTCATGCAATGCGCGAAACCGCGCGATCATCGCGTTCGTCAGCGCGGGCGCGTGGCGCAACGCGGCGACGACGGTGTCCATCCCATAGGCCGAACCGCCCTGACGCAGGTAACGGAACCAGGCGCGCAGCCAGACGATCGCCTGCGGCTCGGTCTGCGTGACGAGCACCAGCTCGTTGAACGCGTCATTCTCTGCCGCGCCATCGAGCACCGCGACGATTGCCTGCTCGATAACCTCGGCGTGCGGCAGCAACGCCTTTTCGTCGACCGACGCCGGAATACGCAGCGTGAAGTCATGAATGACGATCGGGGGCTCGCTGTCGGCGTCGTCGCCCGCAGGACGTCCGGTGCCGAGGACGGTCGGGATCTCCTCGAGCACCTCGAAGCCGAAATGTTCGAGCGCGGGGACGACGTCGGACAAGGCGAGCGGGCCGACCGCGCTATAGACTTTGAGCCGCAGACGGTCGTCGCCGTCGAGGCTCTTGCGCGCAAGCCGTACCGTGCGCGGCTTGTCGGCGTCGAGATCGCGCAGCCGCAAAATGTCGCGTGCCGCTTCCTCAGGGTTATACAGGTTGCGGTAATTGGGCGGAAACAGCGGCGCAAATCGCGACGCAAGCGCCGCCGCACGCGCCGGATCGCCGCGCCGCGCGAGCGCGCCCTCGACCTCTGGCTGCCAGCCGCGCACCATCTGTTCGAGTTGCAGGTTGAGCGCATCGGCGTCGGGGACGACCCCGCCGCTCCTGAGGTCGAGCGTGAAGCGGAGCAGCGCCGCGCCTCCGTCCTCGAGCACCATCGTCCAGCCGATCACGCCCGCGCGCGCCTCGCGCACCAGCATCGATTCGACCGCAAGGCGGCGGCCGGTGGACACCTCGTCGCGCGGCAACCAGACAAAGACGAACAAATGGCGGCCGAGCGCGCTGCGCACCGTCACCAGCTTCGGGCGCGGCCGGTCGGTAATCGACATCGACGTCAGCGCGAGATCCTCGAGCGACTTGGCGTCGAAGGCAATAAGGAGGTCGTGCGGCAGCGCGGTGAGCGCGTGCGCCAGCGCCTTGCCCGCGTGGCCGGTCGGATCAAAGTCGAACTTGGCCATCAGCGCGTCGAGCGCGGCACGCAGCACGGGCACCTTGTCGGGACGCGCCGACAACGCGGCGCTGGTCCACAGGCCTGCGTGAATCGACAGACGTTCGATCGCCTTCCCCTTCATTTCGGGGACGATGACCAGATCGAGCAGGACGCGCCGATGGACCGACGACAGACGATTGGACTTGATGAGCAGCGGAGCCTTCCCGCCTTTTTCAAACCATTTAAATGCCGCCTCGAGCCCGGCCGGCGACAGAAGTTCGCCGTCGGCCGACGCCGCCACGCCGAGCGCATCCTGCGCCTCGCCGTCCCGCGTCCGCCATTCGTGGCCGAGTTGGGTCATCGCCCCGCCTTCGAACCAGCGCAGCAACTCTGCCCCTTCGTCCTCGCAGCGCATCGCAGCGTCGGCGAGCATCGCGGCCCGCATAGCCTTCCAGTCGGACACGGCCGCGCGGACATCTGCAAGTGCCGATTGAAGCGCATTGAGGAGACGCCGTCGCGCGCGCGCGTCACCGCGCTCAAGCTCCATATAGATCACCGATTCGCGGGCAGGATCGGACATCTTCTTCGCGTCGACATCGACCAATCGCCCGGCGTCGTCGCGCGATACCGAAACGACAGGGTGGAGGATGCGATGCACGACCAGCCCCTGCGCGCCGGCAATCTGCGAGGTCGAATCGACAAGGAAGGGCATGTCGTCGTTCACGACGGCAAGGCGCATCCGGCGGTCGGTCCCCTCAGCCTCGATCGGTTCAAGGAGGAGCGACGGTTGCCCCTTTGCCCGAGCAAGCGAAGCACGCGCAACGAAAACACCGGCTTCGGCGAGCGCCGTCTTGCCGAGGTCGTCGCCTTCGCCGGGCAGCGCGCTGCCTTTCAGCGCGGCTTCAAAGGCTTTGGCAATTTTTGCGGGAACATCGGTGGCTGGCGCCGAGGCTTCGACTTCGGCGGTATCGGACTCATTCTGGGGCATAGGGTGACGCATCCCGAACCAAGGTGTGACGGGGCTTTTACCGACGATCGGCAGCCCCGTTCGGTCTGGCCCCTATGCTCCTGCTACGCGCGCGGCTCAAGTCCCTGCGAGCGACACCGCGTAAAAATATTTCAACTTTAGGATTGTCTGTTACGCGGTCGCGTCAGGGCGCGGGGGCGATCGGGATCGCCTTCTTCGCAAGCCGCGCGACGAGCGCCTTGTCGTCGGCCGCCTTCGCGACGATTCCGATATGGCCGCCGGGCATCGCGCGCGCAATCAGCACCACAAACTCGGCCTCGCCCGCCTCATGTTCGAGGATCAACGCCGGCTGTGCGCTGCGAAGCGCATCGAGGACGGCTTCGTCGTCGACCTTGGCGTCGGACGGTTTGCGGCGCGCGCGAACATCCTTGACGACGCCCTTGAGTCCGCCCGGATAGCTGTCGAGATAGGACGCCAGTTCGCCGCGCCCGACGCCCTCGTCTTTTGCATGGCCGAGCACGCAGGCATATTCGGCAAGGCGCGTCTTGTCATAGGAGGGGCCAAAGACGAGCTTGACGATCGGCGTCATCGGCGCGCGGTCCTGTGCTTTCAATCCCGCATCGTCGAGCAGTTCGGCATAGTCGTCGGGACGCCGTTCGGCGACCAGCGCGAAATCCCAAGCCATGCCGATCGCGCGATAGAGCGCGGTGCGGCTGCGGCTGTCGGCGGCGACCGCGCGCTCGGCGGTTTCGCGCGCCGCGGCAAGCCAGTCGGCAAGGCCGGCGTCGTCGCCGGGTTCGGTTTCCGCATCGTCCGCCACCGGTTCTGCAACCGCATCTTCGGCGGTTTCGGTCAGCAGCATGGCTTCGTCGGCATCGCTATCGTCGGCGAGCGCGGCGAAACCGGGCCCCGCGTCATCGTCGATATGTTCGGAGTCGGGGCCGTCGGCCCACACCGGAACGGGGGCAGAGAGCGGCGCCGCGGCGCGTAGCGCCTGTTCGACCGACAATTGCAGTTCGGCATCGACGTCGGAAGCGACGGCTTCCTTCCAGTTGATGACGCCCATGATGAAATCGATCGTATCGTCGTCGGACGAAAAGGGCAGCAGGATGCCGCGATACATGATGGTGGTGCCGCGATCGTTGACGAATTCGGCTTCGAATCCGATCGGCGCGCGGTTCGCGATGATCTGGAGATAATGGTCGGTCAGCCGCGACAGCAGCGAGCGCCCGGGTATCTGGTTGATGTAATTGACGTCTTCGTCGATTTGCGATTCGTCGCGAAGCCGGTAGCCGAGGAAGGATATTCCCGGATTTTCGATGCCCTGCGTGAAATCGAGCAGCACGGCATTGCCGCCGAAATCGGCGCCTTCGAGGTCGAGGTCCTCGACCGAGGGATAGGCGCGATCGCCCAGCAGCGACGCCCAATAATTATAGGCGCGAACCTGCATCCGCCGTTCGTCGACTCCCACCATCGGCGGGGCGTCGATGGCTGCGTCCTCCTGGCCGTGGCTGCCCGAAACCAGCCCGCGCATGCTGTCCATCATTCATCCCCAGTCGCAAACATTCGCAAATGTCATGCAACAGGAGTGGTAAAGTTGGCGTAAACGATGACCCGCGAGGTCGCTCAGCCCGCGAGTAGCGCGCGCGTCGCGGCGATTAAGCGCGGACTGTCGAAGCGCTGGCGATCAGCTCGACCAGCCGCCGGCAAGTGCGCGGAACAAAGCGATCTGGCGCCGCGAGATTTGCGCGTCCTGCGCAGCGAGCACCGCCTCCGCCTCGGCAAAGGTGCGTTCGGCATCGAGCCATTCGAGCGAGTCGGCTGCGCCCTCTGCCCGCTTGGCGCGCACGATGCGCGCCGCGCGTTCGGACTGGTCGCGCGCGGCGCGTAGCGCCTGCCGCTGTTCGAGCGACCGGGCATAGGAGGAGAGTGCCGTCTCGGTCTCTTCGAGCGCGCGCAGCACCGTCCCGTCGAAGCGCGCAAGCGACGCCTGCGTCCCCGCCTCCGCCGCCGCGATGCGCGCTCGCGCGGGTTCCTGATTGGGGAAGGCCCAGTTGATGAGCGGGCCGAGCAACCAGCGCAGCGGTCCGCCGCCGAACACGTCGCCGAAGCCCGATCCGGTCGATCCCGCCGACGCGCCGAGCGTGATGCGCGGATAAAGATCGGCGGTCGCAACGCCGATGCGCGCGGTATCGGCGGCGAGGCGGCGTTCGGCGGCGCGGACGTCGGGGCGACGCTTCAACAGCGCCGCCCCGTCACCGACTGGGATCGGGTCGGTGATCTCGAGGCCGATCGCCCGTTCGCCGGCGATAGCGGGCAGTTCGGACGGCGTGCGGCCGGTCAAGGTCGCAAGGCGGAAGAGCGCGGCCTGGCGCTCGGCCTCGATCGCCGGAATGTCGGCAGCGCGCTGGTCGCGCAACGTCGCGATGCGCGCAAGGTCGAGCCCGGTGGCAAGGCCCGCCTCCTTCCGACGATCGGTAAGGTTCACCTGCTGGTCGAGCAGGTCGACGATGCGGCGCGCGACGCCGAGCCGCGCCGCGCCCGACGCCGCATCGGCATAGGCCTGCGTCGTGTCGGAGACGACGACGACGCGCACCGCCTCGGCATCGGCTTCGGCAGCGGCAAGGTCGCTGCGCGCGGCCTCGACCGAGCGGCTCACGCGACCGAAGAGATCGACCTCATACGACACGCCGATGCCGACATCGACCGCCCAATCCTCGCGCGGCGCGCCCGGCGCGCGCTGGGCTTCGGGACTGCGGCCATATTGCGCGCCAGCGCCAATTTGGCCCTGCGGCAGGCGGTCGGCACCGGCGCCGCGCAATCCAGCGCGCGCGCGCGCGATGTTGGCGACCGCGACGCGCACGTCGGTATTCGCGGCGAGCGCGTCGCGGACGAGGCCGTCGAGCACGGGGTCGTCGTAGAGACGCCACCAGTCGGCTGCGACCGGCGCCAGCGACACCGCCGGGCTGCTCGCCGCAACGAACGACCCGGTTGCGGCGGGGGCAGAGGCCGATTGCGGTGCCTTATAGTCGGGACCGACCGCGCAGGCGGCGAGCGCGAGCGCCGAAGCGGCGGCGGCGAGAGTGCGGAGGGTCATCGTCATTCTCCTTATTCGGCCGCGACCGGAAGTGCGGCCGAGCTGCCGCGTCCGCCGCGCCGCTGCGCGATCCAGTCGCCGAGCGCGCGGCAGACGACATAGAAGGTCGGGGTGAAGATCAGCCCGAACGCGGTCACGCCGAGCATCCCGAAGAAGACCGCGGTGCCGAGCGCCTGCCGCAGCTCGGCGCCCGCTCCGCTCGCGATGAGCAGCGGCACCGCGCCGAGGATGAAAGCAAAGCTCGTCATCAGGATCGGGCGCAGGCGGTCGCGGGCCGCGCGCACCGCCGCTTCGATCGGCGACAGCCCGTCCTGCTCCTCGGCCTGCTTGGCGAACTCGAC
The DNA here is from genome assembly GCF_020622175.1 of Sphingopyxis sp. P8. NCBI lineage: Bacteria > Pseudomonadati > Pseudomonadota > Alphaproteobacteria > Sphingomonadales > Sphingopyxidaceae > Sphingopyxis > Sphingopyxis sp. P8. The sequence goes on from NZ_JACNMK010000001.1 coordinate 1,702,275, forward strand.
GATCAGGATCGCATTCTTCGCCGCCAGCGCGATCAGGACGACGAGCCCGATCTGCGTCAGGACATTATTGTCCATGCCGCGCAGATTCACGCCGATCATCGCCGCGAGCAGGCACATTGGCACGATCAGGATGATCGCGAGCGGCAGCACGAGGCTTTCATATTGGGCCGCGAGCACGAGGAAGACAAACAAGACCGCCAAGGCAAACACGATCCCCGCCGTATTCGCCGCCGCCTTCTGCTGGAAGGCGATACCGGTCCATTCGGTGCCAAAGCCCGCGGGCAGTGTTTCCGACGCAAGCTTTTCCATCGACGTGAGCGAGGCGCCCGACGACGAACCGGGGGCGGTGTCACCGTCGATCTCGACCGCGGGGAAGAGGTTATAGCGCGTCACGCGATACGGCCCCGTGCGGTCCTCGAAATTGGCGACCGAACCGATCGGCACCATCGCGCCCGAATTTGACCGGGTATGGAGATTGGCGATGTCGGACACCGTCTGGCGATAGGGTGCGTCGGCCTGTGCGGTAACGCGATAGGTGCGCCCGAGCAGGTTGAAGTCGTTGACGAACGCCGAGCCCAGATAGACTTGCAGCGCCTCGAATACCCGTTCGGGCGGAACGCCGAGCATGTTCGCCTTGGCGCGATCAATGTCGGCATAGACACGCGGGTTGGTCGGGTCGAAGAAGGTGAAGACGTTCATCAGCCCCGGCGTTCCGTTCGCCTTGCCGATAAGGTCGCCAGACACCTTGGCGAGTTCGGCATATCCGTGCCCGCCGCGGTCCTGCACGACCATGCGATAGCCACCCGCCGAGCCGATCCCCTGGATCAGCGGCGGCGGGATGATGACGATCTGCGCCTCGGTAATGTCGGCAGTGTTCGCCCGCGCCTGACCGATGATCTCGTCAAGCGTCACGCCGAGCTTCCTGCGCTCCTCAAAGCTTTTGAGCGGGAAATAGGCGGCGGCCGAATTGGGCGCGAGCGTCTGCGACGGGCCGTCGAAGCCCGCGAGCATCACCGATCCCAGCACGCCTTCGACCGGAAGCACACGCTGCGCCACCTTCTGCAGCACCGCGTCGGTGCGTTCGACCGACGCGCCCGAGGGAAGCTTGGCGACGACCAGGAAATAGCCTTGGTCCTGCGCCGGGATGAACCCCGTCGGCGTCGCCCAGAACAGCCCCGCCGTCGCGGCGATCAGCGCAGCATAGGCCGCCATCACCTTCTTCGGCGCGCGCACGAGCCGCGCGGTCAGGCGCGCATAGGCCGCGGCCGTCCGTTCGAAGCCGCGATTGAACGCATCGCCCGCGCGGTGGACGGCGCGCAGCATCGCATTTTCCTCTTTCGGCGCAGCGTGCGGCTTCAGAAGGATGGCGGCAAGCGCCGGCGACAGGGTGAGCGAGAGGATCAGCGAGATGATCGTCGCGGTCGAGATCGTCACCGCAAACTGCTGATAGAAAGCGCCCGACAGGCCGGTGAGGAACAGCGTCGGCACGAACACCGCGCAGAGCACGAGCACGATCGCGACAAGCGCCGCCGACACCTCGTCCATCGAGGTGCGCGCCGCCTCGAGCGCCGACATGCCCTTTTCCAGATTGCGCTCGACATTTTCAACGACGACGATCGCATCGTCGACGACAATCCCGATCGCAAGCACCAACCCGAAAAGCGAAAGGTTGTTCAGGCTATAGCCGACCGCCGCAAGCACTGCGAAGGTCCCGATCAGCGACACGGGAATGGCGAGCACCGGGATGATCGCCGCGCGCCATTTTTGCAGGAAAACCAAAATGACGATGACGACGAGGAATACCGCCTCGACCAGCGTGTCCATCACCGCGTCGATCGACTGGGCGATAAACTCCGTGGGGTTATAGATGACGCGATATTCGAGGCCCTTGGGAAAGCTTTTCGACGCCGCTTCCATTTCGGCCTCGACCGCCTGCGCGGCGGCAAGCGCGTTCGACCCCGGCCGCTGGAAGGTCGCGAGGATCACGGTCGGATCGCCCGACAAATAGGTATTGCTGTTATAATCCGCCGCGCCGAGTTCGACGCGTGCAACGTCGGATACGCGCACCTGTCGCCCATCGGCATCGCTGCGGATCACGACATTGGCGAATTCGGCGGGATCGGCTAGGCGCCCCTGCGTTTCGACGTTGAGCTGGAAGTCGCTGCCGCCCGCAAAGGGCGGCTGGCCCAACGTGCCCGCCGCGACCTGGACATTCTCGCGCCGCAATGCCGCGACGATCTCACCTGCGGTCAGGTCGAGCGCGGCGGCGCGGCCGGGGTCGATCCACACGCGCATCGCATAGTCGCGCGACCCGAAAAGCCGCACGTCGCCGACGCCGTCGAGGCGCGCGAGCCGGTCGCGGAGCTGGGTGAGGGCGTAATTGGAGATATAGGCGCGATCGAGCGACTTGTCGGGCGACACCAGGTTGACAATCAGCAGGAAGTCGGGCGAAGTCTTGCGCGTTACCACGCCCAGCCGCTGCACTGTTTCGGGCAGCCGCGGCGTCGCGATCGCGACGCGGTTCTGCACGAGCACCTGCGCCGCATCGAGGTCGGTCCCCGTCTTGAAGGTGACCGTGATCGTGACATTGCCGTCGCCGGTCGACTGGCTGCTCATATAGAGCATATTGTCGACGCCGTTGATTTCCTGCTCGATCGGCGCTGCGACCGTGTCGGCAACCGTCTCGGCCGAAGCGCCCGGATAGCTCGCCTGCACCGTCACCGTGGGCGGGACGATGTCGGGATATTGCGACACCGGAAGCCCGATATAGGCGACCGCGCCGACGATGGTGATGATCACCGCGATGACGGCCGCAAAGATCGGCCGGTCGATGAAGAAGCGTGATAGGCGCATGGGAGAGCCCCTGTCTGATATTCGAAAGTTGGCGCCTCAAATCCTCCCGTCACCCCGGCGAGGGCCGGGATCTGGACGTGGACGATCAATGCTCCGTTGAGATCCCGGCCTTCGCCGGGATGACGAATGACTACCTCGCAAACGTTGCCTGCGACGACACCGGCTCGCTGGCATCGGCCACCTGCTTCGGTGCCGCTGCTACGATCTTTCCGGCCTTTGTCGCCGCCTTCGTACCGGGCTGCGCAAACTGATAGCCGGCGATAACCACCCGGTCGGTTGGCGTCAGACCCGAGCGAATAACCCGCAGCCCATCGATGTCGGGTCCGGTCTCGACCGGCTTGGCCGCGACCGTTCCGTCCTTGCCGACAGCATAGACGATCTTGCGCGCCTGGTCGGTCTGCACGGCGGCGGCGGGAACGAGCAGCGCACGCGTGGTCTGGCCGGTCGACAGCCGCATGTTGCCGAACATGCCGGGGGTCAGGAAAAGGTCGGGATTGTCGAAGCGCGCGCGAGCGCGGATCGTCCCCGAGCGCGGGTCGAGTCCGTTGTCGGTGAAATCGAGGCGGCCCTTCCAGCGATAGTCGTTTTCGTCCTGAAGCCGCACCTCGACCGTCGCATTCCTGTCGCCGCCCTCGCGCTTGGTCTTGAGGAACAAGGCTTCGGAACCCTGGAAGGTGAAATAGATGGGGTCGAGCGCATTGATCGTGGTGAGCAAGGTACCCCCCGCATCGCCCGCCGAGACGAGGTTGCCCGAATCGACCAGACGGTCGGAAATGCGGCCGCTCATCGGCGCACGCACGGTCGCAAATTCGACATCGAGCGCGCGCGCTGCGATGCGTGCATTCGCCGCAGCAAGTGCAGCATTAGCCGCCTGCACACGCGCGCGCAGCCGGTCGATCTCGCTCTGCGACACCGCCTCGACGTCGACGAGACGACTCGCGCGCTCCAGTTCGAGCCGCGCAAGCGCAAGGTCGCTGCGCGCACTGGCGGCCGCGGCATTCGCTTCGGCAAGTGCGGCGCGGAACGGACGCGGGTCGATAGTAAAGAGCGGCTGGCCCTTGCGGACGATCTGTCCGTCGGTGAAATGGATGGCAGTGACGGCGCCCGACACCCGCGGGCGCACCTCGACCGAATTGCTGGCCTCGAAACGGCCGATATAGTCGTCCCACAACGTCACCTCGCGCGACAGCGGCGTAGCGACGGTCAGTACGGGTGCGGGCATTGCGACAGCCGGCGGCGGCGCAGCACGCAGCAGCCACCACGCGCCCGCAGCGACAACCAGCAAAGCGCCGAACCACAGCGCCCGCCGCTTGCGATGCGGGTGGAGCAGGTCGCGAAGGTCGCGGCGGACCTGCGCGTCGGCGGGGTCGACTTTTTCGATCGGCGTATGGACGGTCATGGCGATGCCTCTTCACTGTCTGTCGATTCACGTCGCGCACACCGCACGGCGCGCACGCTTCAAACACCGAAGGCGCACGCCCCCGATCCCATTCCTTGTCGGCAATCCTCTTTGATGGCGGACAGGGCGCGCCCTGCCCGAACGTCGCCCGGTTGCCCCGGGCTGTCTGTATTGGCCGCAGGCAAAGACGCATGTCCGCGAACCGGCGAGCAACGTCTTCACAGGCAATATTGTCGAGGCAGACCTTCGCCGGCCGCCTTGCGTTTCAAAACACAAGACGGCCAGCCGGGGGGAGAGCCTTTATGTACTGGATGGTATATTAACGGGGAGCGAAACCGTCAAGGGCATTTCATACCGAGCGGTAAAAATTTTTCTTCTAGCGTCCCGGCCACAGCTTGAGGCAGGTTTCGACGAGTCGTTCGAGTTCGGCGCGTGTCGCGCCGGCGCCCGCCTGCACCGCCATGCCCTGGTTGATCGCCGTAAGCAGCGCGGCGAGCCCTTCGGGCTCGACGTCGGGCGGCAGGTCGCCGTCTGCCTTGGCCTGTTCGAAGCGATCGAGCATCGCGCGCTTCGCGGCGGCACCGCGCGCAAGCACGGCATCGCGAATACATTCGGCCTCCGACCCGCAGGCGACCGAGGCGATAACGCCCAAACAGCCGCCGGGATTGTCGGGGCAGCAATGCATGTCGAGCGCGCCGTACATCAACCGCTCGGCGACACCACGCGCGGTCGGAGCCTCGAGCGCCGCGCGCATATAATCGGCCTTTTCGCGCTCATAAAGGTCGAGCGCCTTGTTGAAGAGCGCTTCCTTGTTTCCGAACGCCGCATAGAGGCTGGGCTTGGTAATCCCCATCGCCTCGGTCAGGTCGTTCATCGACGTGCCCTCATACCCCTTGGTCCAGAACACGCGCAGCGCCGCAGCCAGCGCTGCGTCAACGCAGAATTCGCGCGGCCGACCCTTGGGAATGGCAGGAGCTTCTACTTCCATAACGGGTGGTATATATGTAGGGTGCCCGCGATTGTCCAGTGGACAGACCACGCGCCCGCGCGGCACTCACGCACCCGAGCCGGAATCACATTCATCGGACAGATATGTTTTAATTCAGCATTTTAGGGTCAGGACCCATTGATTTGATCAGGCCGCTGTGATTCAGGCGGCCACGAAGGAGCCTGAATTTGAGCGATTTATTCTGGCTGACGGACGAGCAGATGGCGCGTCTTCAGCCGTATTTCCCGAAACGCCATGGCCGCGAGCGGGTCGATAATCGACGGGTTTTGAGCGGGATCATCTTCGTCAACCGCAATGGGCTCAGGTGGCGCGATGCGCCGAGGGAGTATGGCCCGGCGAAGACGCTTTATAATCGCTGGAAGCGGTGGAGCGACAAAGGCATC